>NZ_CACWEU010000284.1:0-2707 GCF_902760015.1 Candidatus Ruminimicrobium bovinum | reverse complement strand
TGAGTTTGAATGGTCTTGACAGTCTTGCGAACAGAAGTCTCTGTATCGCGGAATCCTTCGAGCCAATGGTTAAGGTCGATGCCGCACTCGCGAATCACATTGAGCGTCTCATCCTTGATGCCACGTGCTTTCATGACATGGTGGAAATGGCTGTAACTCATGTGGCACGCCCCGCATTGGGAGTGCGCCACTACCATAATCTCCTCCACCCCTAATTCGTAGATGGCTACTATCAGGCTGCGCATCGCTGAGTCAAACGGAGTGATAATCAGTCCACCGGCATTTTTAATAATCTTGGCATCACCGTTCTTGAGTCCCAGAGCCGCCGGAAGCAACTCCGTCAGACGCGTATCCATGCACGTCAAAACAGCCAGTTTCTTGTCGGGATACTTATCCGTCAAGTACCGCTCATAGCTCTTCTCCGCCACAAACTGGCGGTTGAAATCAATAATCTGGTCAATCATAGTTTCTGTATTTTTTATTATTTTCACTCCATCATCTTGATCAGTTGAGCCGGGTTGCCGCCCACCATGGCATTGTCCGGCACATCTCCGCCTCCACCTCTCGCATAAATGGTTCGGTTTTGCGAACAGAGCCCATGGCATCAATTCTATCAAATGGGTTTTCTGACATGTTTTTATAGTATTTGTTGCGTATTGTTGAAAGAAAGCACCCGCATCAGTTGAATGCGAGTGCTTTTCTTTTAGAGATGTGCAGCAGATTAGATCTCCTCTACTCCATTAAGTGCAGCCTCAGCCGCCTCACGTGCAGCTTGGATAGCCGCATACTCCTCCTTGTTGTGAACAGCGATCTTGGAGAACTCACGCAGACCGGTACCGGCCGGAATGAGGTTTCCGCAGATCACGTTCTCCTTCATACCCTCGAGCGTATCCACTTTGCCGCGGATAGCAGCCTCGTTGAGCACCTTGGTGGTCTCCTGGAAGGATGCAGCGGACATGAAGGACTTGGTACCCAATGCCGCGCGGGTAATACCCTGCAGAATCTGCTTTGCCGTAGCGGACTCGGCGTCACGTGCCTCCACGAGTTTCTTATCACGGCGGCGGAGCGACGAGTTCTCGTCATGCAGACGGCGTGTGGTGACAATCTGACCTTCGTGGAGCACCTCGCTATCACCGGCATTGGTGATTACCTTGCGGCCATAGATACGGTCGTTCTCCTCGATAAAGTCCATCTTATCCACAATATCGCCCTCCAAGAAGCGGGTATCACCGGCTTCGATGATCTCCACCTTGCGCATCATCTGACGCACAATAACCTCAAAGTGCTTGTCGTTGATCTCCACACCCTGCATACGATATACAGCCTGTGCTTCGTTGACGATGTAGTCCTGTACGGCAGTCGGACCTTGGATAGCCAAGATATCCTCCGGCGTGATAGCGCCATCGGAGAGAGCCATACCGGCGCGCACGAAGTCACCTTCCTGAACCAGAATCTGCTTGGACAGCGGAATGAGATAGCCCTTCTGCTCTCCCAGTTTGGAGGTAACGAAGAGCTCACGGTTACCACGTTTGATCTTGCCGAACGAAACCTCGCCATCAATCTCAGCCACAACAGCCGGGTTGGACGGGTTGCGTGCCTCAAAGAGCTCGGTAATACGCGGCAGACCGGAGGTGATATCACCACCGCTGTTGGTAGCACGAGCCATAGAGAACAGGATATCGCCGATCTTAACCTCCTCGCCGTCCGTATGGATCAGGCTGGCCTTAACAGGCAGGTTGTACGTACGGAGGATATTGCCCTCTGCGTCCACGATATGTGCCTGCGGCATCTTGGTCTTATCCTTGGTATCGGTGATGGTTACCTCGCGTTTACCGGTCTGTTCGTCGGTCAGCGTCTGGCAGGTTACACCCTCAATCACATCCTCGTAGCGGATCTTACCGTTCTGCTCAATAACGAGCGAAGCCTTATACGGATCCCACTCGCAGACTACAGTACCCTTCGGATATTTCTCGCCCGGAGTGATGAACAACTTGGAAGCGTACGGGATATTGAAGTTAGAGAGCACAACACCCGTCTTCTCATCCTTGAGTTGCATATCGTTCTGACGGCTGACGATGATCACGTCTCCACTCTCAGTAGTGATGGTACGCAGATCTTCGATCTCAACAATACCGTCACGTGTGAGCTCATAGGTATTCTGTGTAGCGGCACCACCAGCCAAACCACCGGAGTGGAAGGTACGAAGTGTCAGCTGTGTACCCGGCTCACCAATAGCCTGTGCAGCGATCACGCCGACAGCTTCACCTTTCTGAACCATCTTACGAGAAGCCAGGTTGCGGCCGTAGCACTTGGCGCAAACGCCCTTCTTGCTCTCGCATGTGAGTACCGAGCGAATAACTACTTCTTCGATACCGGCAGCCTCAATAGCCTCGCATTGCGGCTCACGGATCTCCTCGCCGGCTGCGACGATCAGGTTACCCTCATTGTCATGGATATCGTGTACTGACACGCGGCCAAGGATACGTAGCGTGAGCGATGCAATCGTGTGACCGTTAGCGTCCTTGATAGCGTGTGCACGCAGACCACGGAGCGTACCGCAGTCCTCCTCGTTGATAATCACGTCGTGCGATACATCCACCAGACGGCGGGTGAGGTAACCGGCATCGGCAGTCTTCAACGCCGTATCGGCAAGACCCTTACGAGCACCGTGGGTAGAGATGAAGTACTCGAGCACGGACATACCCTC
>NZ_CACWEU010000283.1:0-2003 GCF_902760015.1 Candidatus Ruminimicrobium bovinum | reverse complement strand
TTTTACGCTATCTAATTTAACTTCTGCTTCATTTAAATTTTCAATAGCTTTATCTTCAGTTGCAGGTGTTCCTTCAACTGTATTTTCCACTTCAACCTTATTTATTTCTTCTTCTGCTGCTTGTATTTTCTTTTGCATTTCTAACGGCAAAACTTCAGAAGCACTTATTGTAACTACATTATCTTTACCTTCTCTTCCAATAAAGAAAGAGTCTGCAAAAGACTTTCCTGCTTTATAAAATAATTCGAACATTTATTATCTCCTATTTTAATTAAATTTAAATATCAACATGTACCAATTAAAATAACATAATTACCTTTCTACTTTTCTCTGTTCTGTTTTCATCTTTGAATTAGATTTTCAATTATTCTAAATTGATTCCAATGTATTCTGTAATTGTTCTATATATTCTTTCTTAGAATTTGTTTCTGGCAAGTTAATAACGTAATTCATTTTCTGTAATGTTCCTGCAGTCTTTATAAAAACTTCACCTACAGACTTATCTTCTTGACTAGCTTTTATAAAAATTCCTGGAAACACTTCTACACTTGCTGTTTTATCTACTACTTCATCTTCGGTTTCTTCCATTACACCTTCTGTAAATGAAGTAGGAGCTTTATTTCCTCCACCTTTACCTACATCTGGTGAAACTGTTTTTAAACCTTCTAGTACTTTAGGTGATATACTTTTTACCTTTTCTTGAATCTTATTTGCCATTGATTTTTCAAATAACGAGAAATCATTACTAAATTCAGAACGAAGTTTATCATCTATTATTCTATCTAGAATTCTTTTTATTTTATTTTCAACTGCTTTTTCAATCATATCATCTACATCTGCAAACATACCAGCTAAATTCAAACCTTTTTCTTTCGGTTTGCTAGCACCTTTCTCTGTCACATTTGTTTCTTTACTAGGTGCATCACCTTCAGCAGCAGATCTAAATGCTTGTTCAGCAGTTCTTTCTATCTGTTTTGTATCAAAATTAATAACAGGTGCGTTTTCACCTTTATCTTTCCAATAATTTGAAAAATGTTGCGCTAATCTATTAAATTGATCAGCCATAGCTCCTCCAAAAGATACTTATATATTAAGTTTCAATATGATATATTTGTCAAGGGTTTCTATATTATTTCATGTTTTTTGCCATAACATTTAAAGCTTGAATCAATGTATTTATTACTTCTTTATCGTAGTGTCCTTCTTTTATTTTATCTTTATTTTGTGCATATACTTGGAATATTCTTGCTGTATCATCTGCTGGAGTTTCTACAATCGAATCTTCACAGAAGCATAAACCATAATTAATCTCTGCACCATACTCATTTGTAGAAGCATTTATAAGTTTACCTTTACAATAATGCATATCATTAGGATTCATATGTTCACATAAACCTTCTAACGTAGTTGTATAATTACCACAGATACAACATTTAGCAGCTCCTGCAAATGTACCCATTGAAGTACCTGAAACCAATCCTGATTCTACTCTATGTAATAATCCAGGATATTTAGATTCGGCTAACTTTCTATCTATTGCACAAAGCAATTCTACATAAGCATGTTTCTGTGCTGGTTCAACAAAATTAGCATCCAATATAATTCCCATAGAATTATTTGGATCATCTGAATTATGATTATAGAATACACCTTTACCTATGAATGAAGCATATGCTTTCTTTACTTCATCATATGGAAATATATCTCCATTTGCATTTCTTTCATCACAAGTAATTGCTCTATTTCTATAATAAAGATAATTATCTGGATCAAATTCAAATGCTTTCTTTATTGTCTTTGATGCTTGTCTATTAAATCCATACCAACCTTCAAACATATCATCAGCTGATTTATAGACTTCTATTGGTTCCATCATACATAATCTTTTAAACATTGTATATCTCCTTATAAATTACTCTTTACCAAATGGTAGTTCACCATTTTTTATTTGTATTTGTTTATATATTTCATTTTCACGAATCTTATCATTTTCTTTACGTATT
>NZ_CACWEU010000282.1:0-8985 GCF_902760015.1 Candidatus Ruminimicrobium bovinum | reverse complement strand
TGGTCGGGGTCACATGAAAAACGACATATTGGCTCACGACTTCAGCCACCGTAGCCGTAATTTGGCTCGGTGCCTTCATATGGACGATATAGGTCGTATTCTTGGCAACCTTTCTGATATTGAAGTCGGAAAAATCTATGGTACCTGGCACATAGTTCGGATGTGTGAAACGCAATCTTCTCGTACCGTCGGGTACATAGACCTTATACTCTCCATTTTCATACTTGGAGGCCTGGAAGGCATCCGGGAAGCTCAGGGCAGTGACATTGGCAATCTGGACTTTGATGAGTGCGCAGGGCTCACCGTTATGGTCCTTCACCTGATTCGTTCTAGCCTCAAGGTCATTCGAGGCCATCTCCATGCTTTCCACCACAAGATGGTCCTGGGCAAACGCTGCATAAAAGGCCAGCACCAAAAGGGTGAGTGTCGAAAATAGTTTTTTCATAGGGATAATCAAAAATCAAAATCTGCTAAAGAGAAAATTTCGTCTTCCGGAAGAGGCTTGCCGTTGAACTGGTCGGGTTGCCAGGTACGGACATGCACAACTGGGGCTTCTTCATCCGTAAAGTCCCACAACAGGAAGACATACCCCTCGTCATGATAACTGCTCGAGCTATAACCCTGGTGAAGGGTAACACCATAATAATTCGGACGGGCCCCATCGCGCATCACCTTGATGTCGTCAAAAGTGACGCGGATATAACTGTTTGCATTGAACACGCGTCTCAGATTCGTCAGATACTCTCGCTTCGTCTGCTTCTTGTACGTAATCTTGTCCGGCAGAGGAATGTTGTCGCTTGAACGACGTTTGATCACCTTACCAGTAATGATCAAAGCGTCATCGCTGAAAACTTGCTCCAGGAACGGAAGGTCCTTTTGATTATACGCGGTTCTGAAATGTTCCACATAATCAAGGATAAGCTCTCTGCGCCGAAGATCCTTCACCTCCAGATTCGATTTGATCACCTGCATATACAGATTCAGGTCCAGCGAAAGATAAAAACTCTCCACTTCTCCTTTCCGGTCAAAACTGATGACCGCCTCCTGATACTCAGATTCATTGAAATGGCGATCGTTACGAGGCGTCATCATCAAGGGGATGTTCCGGATCTGATAGCCGTTCGGTGTAACCAGGCATTTTTCAACGATTACATCATCCGTACACATGAAAGGCGAATTCTCCCATAACATGGACAGGGATACGGCCACGTTTTTAGGCAGATTCAACTTTCCGAAATTCAGATTTCTCGCCTCTTCCTGGGCAGCATTGATTTCGGTCAGCAGACTTGACATGGTAAGCTCCATCTTCGTTTTCAAGGCAGCATTATCAAGTCCGTCCGTAATCTCGACGGAAACAGGTTCAGCCGCAAAAGAGGGGACCAGCGCCACAAGGGCTGCTGCAATAAGGATACTCTTCTTCATATACATTATACTATCTTCCTATTTTAATCGGAACCAAAAAGGTCTGTATGTTTTATAGTTGTCAATTCGGTCGTCCCGTAACGTCCACAGGTTAACCAAACGTCCGTCAATCTGATGCATGTAAACCTGCACTTTCTTCTGATTGTCATAGAGGAGGACATAACAATCTCCGTCCGGAATCGGTGTCGGATACTTTCCGAAATCCCGGATCGTAGCCTTGCGATCCGCATAGAACTTATTGAAATCGGTAATCAAGGCAATCTCCTGCATCAAGATCCGCTCAAAGGATCTAAGCTTATAAGCAGGTTGAACGATGGCTGGCTCCGGCTCAGATTCCGGCTCGGGTACCGGCTCAAAAACCATTTCATCGACTTCCACGGCAGCCGTCTCCGTAACAGACGCCTGAACTGCTGATTCCTGGGCCACTGTCGAAAGGACAACTTCCTGCTCTTTCTTTTCTTCCTCTTGCGCGGATGGGGTCACAACCATTAGGACCTCATCATCCTTGACGGGTAATACATCTTTCTTCTTTATATAAACAAACACACGATAGAAATCTCCCCGACGCGTACGGATCGTCTCAATGTCGTTATTCGCCCGTACTACAAAACGTTTCGCTTCCGCGCCTTCCTGTTTGGCCCAGTCCTCGACGGTCAGTTCGAGAAGCGTCAATGCATTGTCAACCGCTGATTCCAAATCTTTTGTCGTTGATTCGGCGAACAGGTAATCCTTGGATTTCTTGATCCGGTTGATCTCTTTGACACGGGCGGCATCTGCCGGATCCTGCGCTTGGAGTACAACAGGGATCGACAATGCAGCCACCAGCGTAATCAGTCGCAATAATTTCATGGTATATTGTGTATTTGGGGTGTTGAATGCTTCTCTTGGTACAGATCCTTCAGGCTATGGGTGGGGATGTATACGTTCATCTTGACCTGGAGTTCCACATCTTCGTCCACAAAACCCGCCGGAACCAGAACCGAGAGCAAATGATTGCAGCCCAGATTCTTATCTTCCTCAATCACGAGAACCAGCAAGCTTCCGTCCTCATATTCATCCTCCACGGCAAAATAACAGTTCATCTTCTGCGACTGACAGAAATTCACCCAAAGGGACAAAGGAATACGGTATTCGGTGTACTTGAAACCGTAAAGCCGCTGGCGGACGTGAAGCGTGTAGTCGCGCAGATGAGGAATCTGGAACAGATTCGCAGCTGAATAGACGGGCTGATCCCTCTCAAATATCGGTTCGAATCCCTTCTTCGTCTTTCGGCAGTACATGCGGTCATTGACTACGGGAAGGTAATAGAAGCGGGAGTCGACGGGAGCAAAAACATCATCATCGACCTCTATCATCTCCTTGGCCAGGACAAATGCCGAGGTATCCAGGGGCGTCGATAGAACATCCTGAAAAATAGTCTGTTCGATTTCGATGAGCGGCATACCCGTCAGCAATTCAAAGCTGATGGGGAAACGAACGGCCAGCATGGTTTCTCCATCCGATTCCCATCGAGCCAGGTAGCTCTTGTCTCCCTGTCGGTCCAAAGTAAAAGGCATTTCAGATGAAACGCGTTCAATGTCATAGAAAAAACCCGCTTCAAAGGAAACCCCGTCATCGGCGATCCGTTGTTGGACCGGGGATTCCTTCCATAGATACAATTCCAGGAAATACCGCTCCAGAAAATCACAGACCCTCTCATCGACCAACTTGGAAACTTGCGGATGGAAAAGACGGAAACCAACATGTCGGACCATCCGGGAAGAATCCAACCGGACATGGACCGGCATCCGGAACAACTCCCCGACGATTGTGTCACCAACCGCCAATGAATCCGAGGATGCGGGGAAGCCTATCTCTTCACAAAGTTTGTGGATCAGTTCGGAATGATAGCGCAATGCCTGACACTCTCCTACTGTGTAAAAGAGTGTCAGACATAGCGAGAGGATTAGGAACCGCTTCATCAGACGGGATTACTTGCCGATGATGATGCTTCCCTTGACGGTGTTCGTCCTGTCATACCAGACACCTTGGACAAGCTTTCCATCCGAGAATTCTCCGATGACGTAATCACCCGGCTCCGCATAGCGTTTCTGCGGATCACGGCTGTCAATCAGGTGACGGGACGTGTAGGTCATCGTCCCATTCACATCATGGGGCTGTCCGTTCTTGAGATTTCCTTTGAACGATCCATAGGAGAACTGGGTCACCTTAGGCCTGGCTGGCTGGGATACCGTCTTCGTCTTTTCAACGACTACCGTATCCCTCCGGACAAGCGTATCCTTCTTCTCCACAACGACTGTATCATGGACAACGGTCGGTTTTTCCACAGGCGCAACCGGCTGCTCGATGTCGGGAGTCGCTTTCTGGACGGGTTCATCTGAAGCCGACTTGTGGTTCAAAAGCATGATGATGCCGACAACAATGGCCGCTATCAAAGCCAACGCTCCGGCGATGATGCCGATCGCCTTGCCGTTGAAAGCTTTTTTCTGATGAATCTCTTCCAACTTCTGATGGCAAGTAGGGCAGGAAAATGATCCGTCGATTTCCTCAACTTTCGACTCTTCGAAAACAGTGCCGTTATCGGCATCCTTGCAGTTTCCGAAATTTGTACATTGAAACTGTTTGCTCATGGTTTCTCTTAGGCTTTAATGATGTTGATGGCTTCCCGGGCCGCCTGGGCAAATTCCAGGAAAGCGGGAGCACCCGTATTGTTGCCGGTCTCCGGGAGAATGGTTCCGGACAGTAACTGCTGCACCTTAGGGACCAGCTCGGCCTCCCTGTTCTTCAGATGCATGTATTTGGTCTTCAGAAGGTCGACCACCTTTTCCTTCAGATCCTCACAGAACGCTTCCGTAAACTTTTCGGAAGTACCGATCTCCGTGAAGGTTGGCGCAAGAGCATTCAACGTCTCCAACCCAAGCAGTTCGTCTACTTTGACCGTACCGTAGGCGGTTCGTCCCGTTCCGTCCATTAAATCTCCGTTCTTGATGATATCCATGGCCGTCGCTAGAATCACATAAGGCATGAATTCCCTACGGAGTTCGGACTTCATCTTCTCGGGAGCCAGGAACAACGAAGGAAGACCTGTACCGTCACCTTCGGTATGAAGGACAACACGGTTCTGGTGGACTTCGCTTGGTGAAACATTGTTGGTCAGATAGTCATACTTCTCCTTATAGAACTTGAGGTTGTCAATAACACGGAAGGGGAAACAGTACGTGATGGACAGGACACTGATCTCGTTTTGCCGGTCGCCGGTCATATCAACATGCAAATCGATACCGGCTGTACCCGCGGCGACCAAAGCATTCTTCAGTTTCACCGCAAATGCCTGTACCTGCTGATTACCTAGCGGATTCGGCATGTATACAAGGATAGTCTTCCGCTGCACGGTCTGACCAACCTCGGTCGTCGGATTGTTGTTGACAGAGAGCCGGACTTCCGTATCGTTGAACTTCACCAGACCGCCGCTTTCATTCATGATCTTCTGCGCGAACTTCCTCAGGTCATCTTCCGTAGGATAACGTTCGCTGAGCTGCTCCAGAATACTGCGGTTTATGAGTTTCTCATTGTTCTGCAGAAGTGTCGCATCGTGAATGGCGACAACCTTGTTACGAACCGTTTCGTCAAAAATGGCAATCAGCGCATCCAGGTTGATGGTCTCATTCGCACGGCCGAACGTCTTTTCCGATCCGATCCGGGATACGATTTCTGCCCTGACCGCCGTCGAGATGCTTTCCTGATTTCGTTTACTATGAATCATCTCCGATACGAACCGTTTCACACCGGGCTGGTCATAGAACCGGATGACCGTTCCCTTAAGATCATCCAAATCCACTTCGTCCCTACAACGAGCCCCGATCTGTCGGTCAGTTTCGTCGATCGCCTGGTTGATGGTCTTTACGAAATTCTCGATCCGGATTTTGAGAAGGTTAAACTTGCGCAGCAACTCCCGCATCAGTTCAAGGCCGAAACCCACACCTTCTACTTCTGTCCTACGCATGCAAATTTTCGTCATGGTCTCGGAATAGTCAGCCAGGACTCTGTTTCCGCGGATCCAGTTGGCGATCACACCCGCACGGTTGTATTCACTCGCCAGTTTCTTCCTCTCCTCTTCCAGTTTGTCGACAGCCTGACGCAGTTTGACGATGCGGTTCTCATAAACGGAAGACCGCTTGTCGGTTTCATAGATGATCGTATCGATAAGCTCACCCAGATTATACAGGGAGAAACGACCGTCCGACCAACTCTGGAACAAGGAGGTTTCAATCCTGTCCACTATCTCCTCGGCATGCTGCTCTCGTGCGTCTTTCTTTCCCGCGAAGAAATCAGCGATACCGGCACCGCGGAACCCGCTTTGAATTCCTTTCGCGACCAGTTCATTCAACTTACCTATAGGCTGGCTGGTTTCTTTGGCAACCTCCAGCCACCGGGGAACGACCATGCTCCAATAGGACTGGAACGTGCCCCACTTGCCGTCATCAGAAGGAAGAATAGGGATATCCAGAATCAAGTGCTTGTCAGTAAAATGCCATTCCTCCAACGGATTTCCCAATTTTGTATCCGTTCCACGGACATACTCGCCCCAATCAATCTTGGCCGGCTGGTCACGGAATCCCTGATCGTCGTTCCAATTGTTGTACTTCATCTGGAGCAGAGACTGGCGTCCAAGAGAATAAGTGAAGAAATCCTTGATTTCCTCGTCAGGGACCACAATGCGCTTGATACCGAAAGTACCTACCCGCTTGGTGCGGTAGGGAATAATGGCACCATCCTTAGCCTTCTCATAACACTCGGCATCCCAATCCTTGATGTTTTCAAACGAATACGACCGAAGGTACTCCTCGGTATTGTCGTTGTTCTCAAGGAATACCCTGGCAAAAGCGAAATCGGAGACGACCTGCGGAAGTTCCTTGTGCGGTTCGAGAGCAATCCCATGCTCATTCACATTGGTATAAAGCATGAGACCGCCGGCGACATTCTTGCCGGTGAATGTCAACTTCCCAGTCGGGGAAGTACCCGTGACGTCATAAATCTCATGCCGCTTGACAAGCATGGCATTCAATTCCTCCAAGGCGGCATAACCATTGGCATGATACCGGCCAGCATCGCAAGTTCCGGGAGGCGTAATCTCGGGAATCATGCAGAAAGCGACTATGGAAGTTCCGTCATACTGATGAGCGCCGATCGGGGTCAGTTCCTTTCGGAAAGGAGGCAACATACGGGTCTGGCCGATGACATCCAGAATAGCACCGGATCCCGTTCCGCCGGCCAGGCCTGTAAAAATATGGATGTAGGTGCAATCCACCCCGCTGATGCGTTTGGTCGCCTCGTACTGGCGGAGGACGGCGGATTTGTACTTGTCGATGTTGGCTCCAAACAAGATTCTACCTGCGCGACGTTTCTGACCGGCGGCGACACCGAGTTCGCCGATGGTCTTCTGCATCACTTCCGGATCTCCGATGATACCCTTCAGGCCCGGGAAACCACTGGGATTGGCAAAAACCTGATTCAAATCCACGCCCTTGATAAAAACGAATTCATTGTTCGTGAACTGTGCATTCTTACCCAAGACATACCAGGACTTATCATCGGCGCGCATCATCTCATCAGTAGAATCGACATAAACGAAACCGATAGGAAGTTTCGCACGTTCGTCCGCTGTGAACTCCTGATAGAGACGCTTTTTAAACGCCTTGAGCACCTTTCCGCCCGATCCGCCTAAACCGATAAGAATGTGGTTTTGTTGTGGTAGCATAATAGTTAGTTTTAGTTTAATATATTATAAATATGTCATCAATGACTGCTGAAATCGTCCTCCGCACTCGCATACGTAACAAAGGACGAATCATCGAATGAATCATCGTCAGTAAAATGTTCGTGGCGACTGAAATGAAGATCCTTATATGCCAGATAACCGATAATGCCAAACGGGATAAACTGGACCAGGAGGAACAACAGGATGAGCCACATTCTCGTGATACGGACAATCCTTCCCGCTTGAGCCTGAAGGTCATTACTGATATACTGGATTGCCAGTTTCATCCCTCGATCCAATTGGTATAAGCGTTCATGGCTGCTTGCAAAGAAACTCGTGACATCCGCCGCTATCACTTCCGCCGGAACACCGGCATCAGCATGGAGAAAATACCCCAAGAAAGGGAATCGATCGTTGAAATCCTGGCAGGCGCCATTTGCATAAATGCCTCCAACAAGTTCATATGTTTCACTATGGGCCATAGGAATCAGTTTCCCACCTTCTTCTGGGGTCTTGTACTCATCAATTCTCTCCAGTCCCGCTCCTTTTATGGAATAGTAGGATTGTCGGAAACACTCGCTTTGCAATTTGTCGTCATCCATCAAGTCTTCACTCCACGCTTGAACAATCGATTCCGCAACCGGCTTCGTGTTCTTTAATCCGATAAAAGCCATTGTAGCGACAAACGTGATAACCGCCGCTACACAGCAAACGATATGGAAAGACGGGGAGACATGAAAACGCTTGTTCCAAAGCTTCGTGTAGTGGAAGCATACGAACCAGCAGACAGCAGACATGACAAGGGCGATCATGAAATAAAGGATAAATCTCCCGATGCCATCCATACGAATCCCATCTATGGCTATTTGTAATAAATTACGTATCAACTTTAAAAATCGGAATCATCAAAAGAATACCCTGTACCGGATGGGGAGAAATCATCCAGATCATCAAAGCGGGAATCGCTTTCGTCGGAGTACCGTCTGGATCGACCACCAGAAGAAATCAAAATCACGAAGAAAAGAATATTGATAAGGACGAATACAATAGAATGAATCCAAATGGCACGGTTTAACTTTGCCCGTGCAGGAGCCACTCTTTCGTCCATCAACGAATCAATCCGATTCGGAAGACTCTCAATCAAATCCGGAACCCGCGAATCGAAAATCCGCCAAACTGATAGGACCTTATGCATCTTTTCCGGCAACTCGGAAACATGACTGGTTGGCTCGATGATCTTTTCATCCAGCGCCTTTTTTGCATCCACATTCACCAGAGCCATAGATCCTGCCACCGTAGAAAAAAGAAAAACGAGCGCGGCTAAGACGTAATGAATGGACTCAAATGAAATTCCTGGCCGGACAATCTTGGCCGCAAAGAATACGGCCAAAACGACTCCCAGCGAAATCAACGAAGCAATGGATACGACACTAAACATAAATGAGTTCGGAGAACATTCGTACAAAAATACGAAAAAAAATGAAGTTCAATGTGTTTTCCCTAAATAAAAATAAGAAACGTTTCCTACGACGGATACTCATCTCTTGAACAGCAGGTCCATGTCCCGGTCCATCGCCGGTTTTACGAGTTTCTCCGGAACGAACGCCCAATGACCGATGACGGCAGGATCGCCGATGACCTCCGGGTCGATGGAGCCGTTCTTCAACAGGTAATCATACAGGATGTTGCGGATTTCAGGATAACGGGCAACGACGCGTTCGTCGATGTTGTCCGTGTCGATGCCGGTTTCCTTCATCAGGTTGCCGCCGCCGGAAGCGCGGTAGGAGGTCATCGCAACGTTGTAC
>NZ_CACWEU010000281.1:0-2044 GCF_902760015.1 Candidatus Ruminimicrobium bovinum | reverse complement strand
GGCATCATAACCATTCGAGGCGCATCTATCTGCACTTGTTCCAAGTGCTGATTCCATTGCAGTTTTCAATTTGTTCTTTGTTGTTGTTCCATCTGTTTGATCTTGACTATCTCCTACCCAATAATTTGGTCCTAAACAAAACTCATGATTATTATAATATAAACATGCTTCATGTTTATCTGTTGTTTTTATATACATTGGATTTGTTGTAAATTGTGCATAATTGTTTTGTAATTGGGCTAATGTTGGATATGTTGTTGGGCTTCCACTTGTCCATGTTGAACCCCAATTCGTACTCTTTTGTCCTAATGGATATGAATAGTAAGCTCCATCAAAACTTGCATTCCAATAATATGTTGGTAATTCATACACTTCTTTTTGTATTATTGCTTGAGCAGAAAAAGATGCTCCTGCATTATCTGTTTGATCACTATCTAAATTTACAAATGTTAGTGTTATATTCCATGTATCTGTCTTTGGATTATTTGCTTGATTTGGTACACTTATTGTATAATCACTTGCTATTTGGATTAAGCCATCTTCTTCTGTTACATCAAATCCTGATACTCCTTTAACTGTTGTATATGTTAAGCCACTTAGTGATGTAACTGCTGTATTTGTTGGATCTGTTATTGTTAATATTAGTTCTGCATTATTACTTGTTTTATGAAATGTATTATTTGTTATATTTACATACAAATTATATGTTTCAGTTGCACTATTTGTTGTACTATTTGCTCTTAATTGAGCACTAGCTGTTGTTGATCCTGATTGATTAGGTTGTCCTTCAGCAAAGTTTTGCTGTGTTACTGGTCCTATACTAACATCAGCTCCAGTAGTAAACGTAAGTGTATCTACTGTTGCTGTTGTTACATTTATATTAGCTGTTGCTCCACTTCCTATTTGTCCTACAAAATATGCTAATGTTATACCTACAACTGATAGCAATAGTACTATTGCTATTACTACTATTAGTTTTTTGTTATTATTTTTTTCTTTCTTTTTCACATGCACACCTCTATTTTTTCCCATTTTACTATATATATATATTTATATCAAGAGGTTTTAAGTAGTTTTTACTTACTCTTGACAGTATATTTGTAAGCAATATTTATTAGATTCATAATATATAATAGGTGAATATTTATGTATGGAACAAATACATTTAGTTTTTCTAAAATATTAAGTGGTGTATCAAAAACATTAAATATAGCTAATCAATTGATTCCAATATATCAACAGAGTAAACCATTAATAAGTAATGCTAAGAAAGTTTTTAATGTAATAAAAGAGTTTAATAATACTACTAGTAATAATACTATTATTGAGCCTAAAAAAAACACTATAAATAGTGTTTCTAATAATACTAATCCTGTATTTTTTCAATAAAATGTTCTAATTGTAGTATATTTTTCTCATATTCTTTATTATTTAAAACATTTTCTTGATATTTTTTAAGTAAATATTGCAAATATTCTTTATTATAATTTTTACCAAATTCTATTTCTTCTTTAGTTAAATTGTCTTTTCCCTTTTCATATTTAATAATAATATAATATTTATTATTTTCATATACCACCATTTCTTTTATTATTTTATAATTAATACCTTGCATATATTTTCTTATTTTATCTACATTATTGTTACTTTGAATAATTATCTTGTCTGGTAGTTTTTTAGCATTATTTATTATATTAATTATTGTATGAGCTCCCATACCTGCAATTACGGCAATATCTACATTATCTTTAATGTTATTAAATCCATCACTTTGGACTAGTAGTACTTTATCATTTAAATTATATTTTTTTAAGTTATTTAGTGATTGAGACAATACATTTTTTGATATATCACTAGCAATAACTTTATTTGTAATATTATTATTTATTAAATAAATTGGTAAATAAGCATGATCTGTGCCAATATCTAATGTAAAAGCATCTTTATTTACTAAAGATGCTATTGCTTCTAATCTTTTTTTCTTCAAAAATTATTCTCCAAGAAAGTCTTTTAATTTTTTAGCACGAGATGGATGTCTTAGTTT
>NZ_CACWEU010000280.1:0-2009 GCF_902760015.1 Candidatus Ruminimicrobium bovinum | reverse complement strand
GATTTTTTCATTTTCAATCAGAACTTTATCTTTTTCTAATTTCCTAACTTTCCACATTAAGTTACTTTTAGCTTTGGATTTTTCTTCACGAATATAATCGATTTCCTCTTGTAAAGATTCAACTTTTTCAATTAATTCCTCTTTTGAAGAATTTTCCAAATCATCAAAATCATTCATGTGAATCATCTCCATTAAAATTTCTACAACAAAGTTACTTTTAATAACATTTAGTAATTATAAATATTTAAAGTTATTTATTTTAATGTAATCAAACAAAAATTTTGTGGATAAAAACAAAATTTATTAATGAAAATAATATAAAAATTTACATAATTAACATTAAAAAACTGATTAATATGGAATGCGAAATTTGTGGTAAACCAGTAAGTGAAACAAATCCTACACGAGCAAAAATTGAAGGATCAGTTATGGTTGTATGTAAAGAATGTGCTAAACTTGGAACAATACAAAAAGCACCCCCAAAACCTAGATTCCAGCAAAACAAAAAAGGAAGAAAAACCACACAACCAAAAAGAAATTATAGAAATGATGAACCTTCAGACGAATTAATTGAAAATTATAATACTGCTGTAAGGAATGCTAGAGAAGCTAAAAACTGGTCTAGAGAAGATTTAGGGAAAAAAATTAATGAAAGAGTGTCTGTTATTAACAGAATTGAATCTGGAAAAATGACTCCAGATAATAAATTGACAAAAAAATTAGAAAAAGCATTAAACATTACATTGCTTGAAAGTATTAATAATGATGATTTAAGCCAGTACATTAATAATTCATCTGGTGAGAGAACACTTGCAAATATTGTAAAAATTAAAAGAAAATAGTTATGATTTTAATATTATAACTATTTCCACAACTTATTTTTTTATATACATTAAATAATATTTACATTATGAACATTAGCCGCTTTATAAACTTCATCCGGCCAGACAGATGACTGTACTTCACCAATATGGGCTCTTTGTAAGAAGAACATGCATATTCTTGACTGTCCGATTCCACCACCAATACTATAAGGCAGTTTATTTTCTAAAATAAGTTTATGGAAAGGTAAATTAGCTCTTTCTTCACAACCTGCCAATTTAAGTTGGCGAGTAAGAGCTTCGCCATCAACACGAATTCCCATGGAGGAAAGTTCTAAAGCAATATCCAATATAGGATAATAAACTATGATATCCCCGTTCAATTCCCAATCATCATAATCCGGAGCACGGCGGTCATGAGGTTTTCCGCTGCGCAAATCGCCACCAATTTTCATCAGAAATACTGCACCTTTTTCTCTAGCTATCATATCTTCTCTTTCTTCGGGTGTTTTATCTGGCCAACGATCTTCCAATTCCTGCGTGGTAACAAAATAAATTTCATTAGGAAGAAAAGGATTCATGAAATGATATTTACCGCAAACATAGTATTCAGTCTGCTTGATAACCATAAAAATTCTAAAAACTACTTCTTTTAGCATTTCAATATTTCTTCAGATTTATCAATCATTATTTCCCAATCCCATTGGTCTACATAAAGAGAATGAATATTGTCCGTACATTCATCTTTTCTAATAGCCGTCATATCAGCATATAAACCCTGACGTCTTTTAAAACCATATCTATACAAAGCAACCCTTTTCCATTTTGCTAGTGAATGAACAATTTCAACTTCTCTGTTATCTTGTTCTTTAATATTAAAAGAAACAGGGTCTTCTACACCATTCAAATTATCATTTAATCCACTTTCGGGAGTCACAAAAATAGGTGCTGAAATACGAGTTAAATCAAGCGCATTAGCAAGAGCAACCTGAAAATAATCTTTTACATCCTTAATAGCTTTTTGAGTATCAATAATGCTCTGTGGACTTTCATAATCATCCGGAAAATAAAATTTATTCATGACCCCACCTTTTAATAAATAAAAAAAAGAGGAAGGGACGCAAAATTTTTTAGTTGATTTTTGTTTTTAGAAAATTTTGTTTGTTTTTTATTTTTTTCAGTTGTTTT
>NZ_CACWEU010000279.1:0-3296 GCF_902760015.1 Candidatus Ruminimicrobium bovinum | reverse complement strand
TCTTCGCTTCGACGATAGACACCGTAGGCGGCGGTAGCGGGATCCGCAAAGAAGTGCTGCTGGCGACCAGTACCGCCTCGCGGCAGACACATGCTCCGGCGGAGATCGATCTGAGTAATATGCGCATTGACCCGCAACTGTTCGGCTCGGCTTATCTGCCGGTAGCCGTTCGGCTGGAAGGAACGTTCCCGTCGGCATTCAGCCACAGGATGATTCCCGAGGGTCTGACGGATAGTGAGCGATTGGATAGTTCCGTGCCCACCAAGCAACTTGTGGTGGCCTCTGGCAGCGTGCTCCAGAACCACTGGCAGCAAGGGCAGCCCCTGCCGGCAGGCTATGACCGCTATTCGGGCATCCAGTTTGGCAACAGGGACTTCGTGGTGAACGCCGTGCTCGATCTTGCGGACGATAACGGACTGATCGCTCTCCGCGAGAAGACGATAGCTTTGCGGCTGTTGAACGATAGGCGTGCACATGCCGGGCGGATGACCATACAGGTCGTAAGCGTTGTGACGCCTCTGCTGCTGATAGGGCTGCTGGCGGGAGGTGTAGGATTAATACGAAGAAAAAGATATATTTTGTCATGAAAAAGGTGCTGTTATACGGCTTGCTGCTTGTCGCGATGAGCGTGCAGGCACAAGAGATAATGCCCTATCCGACGGATACAATAGACGGGAGGGTGTATTACCGCTATACGGTGGAGAAGAGTATAGGTCTGTACCGGATCAGCAAGAACTTCGGCGTGTCACAGGAGGCTATCTTGCAGGCTAACCCCGAACTGGAAGAGAGAGGATTGCGATACGAAGAGGTCATCCTGATTCCGACGAACCTGCCCGTAGTTCCGCACGTAGCGCAAGAACCGGAGCCGGCGACTACGGCGCAAGCGCCGGTAGCGGAGGAAACCCCGGCAGCTCCGGAAACTCTGGAAAATCCGGCTGCTCTGGAAGCTCTAGAAGTTCTAGAATCTCCGGAATCTCCGGAAGCCGCGGATTCCTCAGCCATCGCTTACACCGATACGCTGCGGCTGGCGTATATGTTACCTCTGGATGCCGGTGTGGGGCAGCGCAATCCGATGATAGACCGGTTCTACGACTTCTACGCCGGTGCGTTGTTGGCGCTGAAACATCAGCAACCCGTGTGGACCGACAGCCTGGGCGTGAAGCACACAACGTACTACGACATCCATACGTACGATGTCGGCAAGTACGGCAGTACGGTAATCCAACTGATTGATTCGGGTGCGCTGGCGCAGATCGACGCCTTCGTCGGACCTGCGTACCTCAAACCTGTGGAAGTACTGGCAGCGTACGCCCTGGAGCATAAGAAACCTGTGTTGGTTCCGTTCCTACGGCAGGTGACGAACTTCGCCCACAATCCCTATCTGATGAAGTTCAACCCCTCTGACCAGATAGAGACGCACGCTCTGATGGAGTACCTGGATACGCTACGTACTGCGACGAACATTGTGCTGGTGGATGCATACAACGACAAGATGGATTATTCGCACGGCATACGCATCTTGCGCGACAGTATCATGGCGCGTGAGCTGCCCGTCACCCGTACGACGATACGCCAGATCCTGGCGGACTCGGTAGGCGCTGTGCTGAAAGACAGCGTGGAGAACATCTTGCTCTTCCATTCGGAGCGCTACTCCAACGTACAACTGCTGATGCCTTATCTGCTCTCCGGCAGACAAGGCAAACAGTTGACTATACTTAGCAAGTATGCATGGCAGGGCGAGCGGATATTGCTGCCGCAATTGTACATGGGCGTGTTCCGTACGCCTGAGGGCGAGGCATACACGCAATACGAACAGGATTTTGCGCATTACTTCGGGCACACCCTTTCGTCCACGCAGCCGCGTTACGACCTGTTGGGTTACGACCTGACGCAGTATCTCATCCGGGCTATGCGGGGCGGATCGTTCCACGCATCGGATACGGTCTATGACGGAATACAATCATCTATACTGTTCAAGCAGACAGGAGATGGAGGATACGAGAATACACATATTATCATCCAGAAGCGTTAAGCTGCTGCTGTTGCTGCTGCTCGCAGGTGGCAGGATAGTAGCGCAGCCCAGGCTGGAGCAGGCGGAGATGTTCGTCGGCGTCTATGGCGGTGCGACGGCATCCACGGTGTTCTTTACGCCGAAGGTGGACGGCATGGACGATCTGCTGAAATCTCCTATCGGTTGGGGCGCCGGCGCAGTGTTCCGCTACGGTGCGCATAAGGTGTGCTCGTTCCAAGTGGAAGCGGGCTATGCGCAGTATGGCTGGCGCGAGTACGACAAGGACGGGAACTTCGACTACCGGCGCAAACTGCATTATATCCAAGTGCCGCTGCTGGCGCATATTCATTTCGGCGGCGAGCATGCACAGGGATTCGTCAACCTCGGCCCGCAGGTAGGCTACTGCTTCAACAATGCCGAGTGGTCGGGTACGAAGCAGACGACCTCGACCTACCAGTACCGGCCGATCGATCATCTGTTCGACTGGGGTGCGACAGGCGGAGTAGGATTCTACGGGATGCATCGTAAGGCCGGAGTGTTCCAACTGGAACTACGTGTGTATTACAGCTTTGGCAGTTTGTACAACACCTCGCGTGCCGAACATTTCGCGGCATCGAATATGTTGACAGCCTGTCTGAACTTCGCCTACATGTGGCAGATAAAATAGCGATCAGTAATTAGAAATCAGATAAGAGAGAATATATGGAAACAACAAAGAACACCTACGTAATCATGCGTCTGTCGTCGTTAGGCAACGTCGCGATGTTAGTGCCTGTAGTGACGCAACTGAGCAATACGTATCCGAACGATGAGTTCGTGGTAGTGGCACTCAAACCGCTGCAAGCATTATTCCACGGCCTGCCTAATGTCCGTTATCACGAGGCAGCACCGGAGGTGGAGCATGCGCAGGGACTATACCGTCTGTTCAAGCAGATCAAGGGGTATAATCCGACGAAAGTGTTTGATATGCAAGACGATGGTCGTACGCGGATCATACGTTGGCTGCTTAAGTGGAGCAATATCCCTACCTCAACTATCGACCTCGGCAGTCGCGAGCGCCGCGCGCTGAGACGTATGGGTTACGAGAAGGCAACCCCGCTCAAGCCGGAGGTGGAGCGTTATGCTGATGCGCTCCGCAATGGCGGATTGCAGCCGGCAGGCGATGTGCCTCTGATGGCGGTTAACCAGTCAGCGGAGCAGAAAGTGCAGCTACTCTTCGGGACGAAGACGGAGCGCTGGATCGGTATAGCTCCGTTTGCCAAGCACCTGTCGAACGTGCTGCCGT
>NZ_CACWEU010000278.1:0-5564 GCF_902760015.1 Candidatus Ruminimicrobium bovinum | reverse complement strand
GCAGTGGTAGTCGATGCTTCTTTGGTCGATGAAGACGCTTTTGTCGCTTTCTTGGCGGCAGACTTAGCTTTGCTTACCGCTTTCTTTACTTCAAGCGACGCTCCGCATTTCTTGCAAACTCTGATCTTAATTTGCTTTCCGTCTTTATCTTCAAATTTGTGAGCGACTCTCGTTGTTTTTCCGCATTCGGGACAAACAATCATAACATTTGACGCATCCATTGCCGCCGCTTTGTTGATAATAGCCGATTGCTCTTGTGCGCTACGCGCTTTCTTGTGCTTTTTAACGATATTGATTCCGTCAATCGTAACAGTGCGTTTAACGGGGTCAGTCGATAATACCGCTCCGCTCTTGCCCTTTTCTTCGCCGGAAATTACTTGTACATAATCGCCTTTCCTAATATTCAAACTTGCCATACTTCCTCCTTACAGCACCTCGGGAGCAAGAGAAATAATCTTCATATAATCTTTCTCTCTCAATTCCCTTGCAATCGGTCCGAAGATACGAGTGCCTCTCGGTTGCTTTTGCGAATCGATAATAACCGCCGCGTTGTCGTCGAATTTGATATGTGTACCGTCCGCACGTCTGATTCCTTTGTGCGTTCTCACTATTACCGCTTTAACAACATCACCTTTCTTAACTACGCCACCGGGAGTCGCCGTCTTGACGGACGCGACGATTACATCGCCTATATTCCCGAATTTACGGAAAGAACCGCCTAAAACTTTGATACACATAAGCTCTTTCGCGCCGGTGTTGTCGGCAGCTACCAATCTTGTTTGTGCTTGTATCATACGTCTCCTCCTTACTTAGCCTTCTCGATAATCTCGACGAGACGCCAATGTTTGTCGTGACTTAATCTTCTCGTTTCGCTTATCAATACTTTATCGCCTATACCGCAAGCGTTTTGTTCATCGTGAACTTTGACTTTACTTGTACGGTTAACAATCTTTTTATACAAAGGATGCTTAACTCTTTGGCTGATAGCTACGACAATAGTCTTATCCATCTTATCGCTTACTACAATGCCTACTCTGTTTTTTCTCAATCCTCTTTCCGTCGTTTCTGCCATCTCTCTACCTCCTTAAGCCTTTTTGCTTTCGGCAATCTCACGCTCGCGAAGTACAGTCAAGATGCGCGCAATATCTTTCTTGCAAGCAACCATTACCATAGGGTTTTCCTGTTGCCCCGTAGCGTGCTTTAAGCGGAGAAACAAAAGCTGTTCTTTAAGCTCATCCAGTTTTGTATTCAATTCATCATTTGACATGCTGTGAATCATACTTGCTTTCATTCTGCATCTCCTCCTTCCCGAGCTTCGACTTCACGCTTAACGAACTTGCACTTTACAGGCAGTTTGTTAGCGGCAAGTCTCAAAGCTTCTCTCGCCGTCTCTTCGGGTATTCCCGCCATTTCAAACAACATTCTGTCAGGTTTGACGACTGCTACCCAATATTCCGGCGAACCTTTACCGCTACCCATACGGGTCTCGGCAGGTTTCTTGGTGACGGGCTTATGCGGAAATATATCCACCCAAACTTGTCCGCCACGCTTAGTATATCTCGTCATAGCGATACGAGCCGCTTCGATTTGGTTTGAGTTGATCCAACCGCATTCAAGTGATTGGAGACCGAACTCACCGTATGCTATCGTATTGCCCTTGTTTGCGCGACCTTTCATTCTGCCACGCGAAACACGACGTCTTTTAACTCTTTTAGGCATTAACATTAACGTACACCTCCCGTTACAGGATTAACTTTTCCGAGAATTTCTCCCTTGTATATCCAAACTTTTACGCCGATACAACCGAAAGTCGTATGTGCGATAGCGTAACCGTAATCTATATCCGCTCTTAAAGTTTGAAGCGGAATCGATCCCTCGTGATATTGTTCCGATCTTGCTATTTCGGCGCCGTCAAGACGTCCGCCTACCATACACTTGATACCCTTTGCACCCGATTTTACACTTCTGCCGATAGCTTGCTTCATTGCGCGTCTGAAACTGATACGTTTTTCAAGTTGAGCAGCTATACCCTCAGCAACAAGTTGCGCGTCAAGGTCGGGTCTCTTAACTTCAAGTACGTTGATGCTTATGTTCTTATTAGGGCAAAGCTTAACAACGTCTTTTTTCATATCTTCTATTCCGGCACCCGCTCTGCCGATAATTATACCGGGCTTAGCGGTGTAAACGTTGATAATAATCTTGTCAGCCGCTCTTTCGATAACAATCTTACTTACAGCCGCTTGATAATATTTCTTTTTAAGGAATTTACGAATTTTGTTGTCTTCGACTAAATTATCCGAAAAAGTTTTCTTTTCGGCGAACCATTGCGAATTCCAACCGTCGATTATTCCTACTCTGAGCCCATGCGGATTAACTTTCTGTCCCATAACTATCCTCCTTACTTCGCCACCGTATCCAAGATAACGGTAATGTGACTTGTGCGCTTGTTGATGCGATGTGCGCGACCCTTAGATACCGGCTGTACTCTTTTAAGGATAGGTCCTTGATCCGCAAAACACTCCGCGACAAATAAATCGCTTCTGTCAAGCCCGAGATTGTGTTCCGCATTGGCTGCGGCGGATTTCAAAACTTTAATTATCGGCTCGCTTGACGTATTCGGAACATTTTCGAGTATCGCAAGTGCTTCCGCATACTTCTTTCCGCGAATAATATCAAGTACTATTCTTACTTTGAAAGGAGAAATCCTAATATATCTTGCAATCGCAGTCGGACGCTTATCGGCGTTTTCTTGATGCGCAACAGCTTTTTCTTTACTTCTTGTAGCCATAGTTTTCCTCCTTACTTAGCACCGGTCGTCTTCTCGCCCGCGTGACCTTTGAATGTACGCGTGGGAGCAAATTCACCGAGTTTGCAACCAACCATATCTTCGGTTATGTATACCGGTACGTGTTTTTTGCCGTCATGAACGGCTATCGTATGACCGACCATTTGCGGAAATATCGTTGAAGCTCTACACCAAGTTTTGACGACTTTCTTATCGCCCGACTCGTTCATAGCTTCGACTCTTGCTAACAACCTTGCATCTACGTAAGGTCCTTTTTTAACTGATCTACTCATATCCTATTATCTCCTGATTAGTTAATTCTCTTGATAATAAACTTATCCGTCGTGTTTTTCTTCTTTCTGGTCTTGTGACCGAGCGCGGGCTTGCCCCAAGGCGTCACCGGTCCCGGCATACCGACCGGAGATTTGCCTTCACCACCGCCGTGCGGGTGATCGCAAGGATTCATAACGACGCCGCGGACAGTCGGTCTTACGCCCATATGACGTTTACGT
This sequence comes from Candidatus Ruminimicrobium bovinum, assembly GCF_902760015.1. Classification (NCBI taxonomy): domain Bacteria; kingdom Pseudomonadati; phylum Elusimicrobiota; class Endomicrobiia; order Endomicrobiales; family Endomicrobiaceae; genus Candidatus Ruminimicrobium; species Candidatus Ruminimicrobium bovinum. The sequence goes on along the minus strand of NZ_CACWEU010000278.1, from coordinate 2,267 downwards.
CCCGCTTTACCCAAAGAAACTATTCCGTGTTCCACATTTCCCACTTGTCCGATAGTTGCCTTACAAGTCAACGGAATAAGTCTCATTTCGCCACTCGGCATACGAAGCGTTGCATATTTGCCTTCCTTAGCCATAAGTTGCGCGGCATTACCTGCCGTTCTTGCAATTTGCCCGCCTTTCTTTGCGGTAAACTCAATGTTATGAACCATCGTACCTACGGGAATATTTGCAAGAGGCAACGCGTTACCGACTTTAATATCCGCGTTCTCTCCGCTCTCGACCACATCTCCTTTCGTAAGTCCGAGAGGCGCGAGAATATATCTCTTTTCACCGTCTGCGTATACAAGAAGCGCAATGTTCGCCGAACGATTGGGATCATATTGAATCGAATCAACTTTTGCGGGGACATTATCCTTATCACGCTTAAAATCGATAATTCTGTACTTTTGTCTGTTACCGCCGCCGATATGTCTTACCGTTATTCTGCCCGTTGCGTTTCTGCCACCGCTCCTACCGAGCGATTCGATAAGACTTTTTTCCGCTTTTGCGCCTTCCGTCAACTCGTCGTACGTGCTGACCGACATTTGACGCGTGCCGGCTGTCTTCGGTTTGAATCTCTTAATAGCCATATTGTCCTCCTTATGCTAAGCTCTCGAAAAATTCGATTGCTTTGCTGTCGGCAGTCAAAGACACAATGGCTTTCTTATAAGCTGCGGTATAACCTTCGCTTCTTCCCTGTCTCTTCGGCTTTCCGTCGTAATTACTCGTATTGACTTTGCTTACTTTCACGTTGAAAATCTGTTCAACGGCACTCTTGATTTGAGTTTTGGTCGCACGCTTGTCAACTTCAAAGGTGTAAATCTTCGAGCTGATGCCCGCATAACACTTTTCCGAAAGAATCGGACGTTTAATTATATCGTAATTTTTCATAGTGCGTATGCCTCCTCGATTTTCTTAACGGCACCCTTGGTCATTACACACTTTCCGCTTGCCACCAAATCGTATACGTTGATAAGTTCTGCGGACGCGAGCGTTAATTTCTGAATGTTGCCCGTTGCTCTCAAAACCATTTCGTCGTTATTATCCGTAACTATATACACTCTCTTGTCGGATAAATCGAAAGCTTTAAGCATTTGAACCGCTTCTTTTGTTTTGCCACCGAATTTGATATCATCTACAATTACAAGTTCATTATCGGCAAGTTTTGCGGAAAGCGCGCTTCTTAATGCTTCGTCTTTTGCTTTCTTGTTAATCTTTTGAGAGAAATCTCTTGGCTTCGGCGCGAATACCACGCCACCACCCGTCCATTGCGGAGCGCGAATAGAACCTTGTCTTGCACGACCCGTACCTTTTTGTCTCCACGGTTTAACGCCGCCTCCTCTCACTTCCGCGCGCGTCAACGTGCTTTTCGTCCCTTGACGCTTGTTGGCAAGCTGAGCAACTACCACTTGATGTATAAGCGACTCGTTGTATTCCGCTCCGAATACGCTGTCGTTTAACGTTACCGTTCCCACTTCTTTGGCGGTCATATTATAAACTTTTGCTTCCATCTCAGACCTCCTATGCCTTTACAGTTTGTTTAACGACAACTATACTGCCTTTTGCGCCCGGGATAGCACCCTTAACAAGCAAAAGATTGCGAGCTGCGTCAACCTTGGCAACCAAAAGGTTTTGAATAGTAACCTGTTCGTTACCGTATTGTCCGGGCATTTTCTTGTTTTTGAATACACGCGACGGATCGGAGTTACTGGATAACGAACCTACTCCTCTGTGATAGCCCGAGCCGTGTGCCATCGGTCCGCGGTGCGTGTTCCATCTTTGAATTGTACCCGAGAAACCGCGACCGCGCGTTGTTCCCGTTACGTCCACGAAATCGCCTTCCGCGAATACGTCACACTTGATTTCCTGTCCGACTTCATATGCCGAGCAGTCAGTAAGTCTCAATTCCTTCAACACTCTCTTCGGCGTTACTCCCGCTTTCTTAAAGTGAGCCGCCATAGGTTTGTTGACGTTCTTTTCTTTAATTTCGCCGAACGCTACTTGAAGAGCGTCGTAGCCGTCGTTATCGACGGTTTTCTTTTGCACTACCGGACACGGACCCGCTTCAATTACGGTAACCGGAATAACTTTCCCGTCCGGAGCAAAGATTTGACTCATTCCGAGTTTCTTTCCAATGATTGCTTTATTCATAGATAAAGTTCATCCTCCTAATATATTGTTTTACGCCTATACGCGCACTTTTCAAATTAAAGTTTTATTTTAATATC
>NZ_CACWEU010000277.1:0-2854 GCF_902760015.1 Candidatus Ruminimicrobium bovinum | reverse complement strand
AGGCTATTGCTGCTGATACTCGCAATAAAGAAACGATGGCTAAGGCACAACTTGACAATGCTACCAAACTTGCTATTGAGCAAATGAAACAGCAAGGTGAAAATGATAGAAAGGCGGCTGAAATGGTCAATGACAATATGAAAGATTTGCAGAACCCAATGATTGATGGAGGTGTTCTCTAATGTTTGCAATAGATAATCTTACATTAAAGCGTATTCATAATGGTAGACTATTCATTTACAACCAAGACACAACAGACTTGGCTAATGTCTACACTTATGAGAATGCTCAATATGTTGATGCTCCAAATCCAATTTATTTCGTTGAAGGTGTACCAAACAATACTTATTTCTTGAACAACGGCATTTATGACTGTGTTGCTCAGGAATATGTTGGGGATAGTTCAGATCCAAGTGGTGATTTAAGACCTGAAATGTGGGTTGAAGAATTTAGCACTAAGATTGGATTTGAATTAGAAGTAAATCCTAATGCAAGTGAAGATGTTTTGAGTTATACCAGCATTGATGCATTGCTTAACGCTCCTGTTGGTGGTTATGCAAATGTTATTGGTTATTGGACTACAACAGACTGCGAACCTAGAACGTACTACTGGGACAGCACTTGCGTTAATGATGCTGATGGTGGTTTAATCATTCAGAGCAATAATAGTGATACAGGTAGATGGATTCTACTTGTGAATGAGATAATGAAATCTGAATACTATGGAGTGTATGGCAACCATCAAGAGAACTTAATCAACTTATTCAGATACAATGATTTGTATGGTTCAATGAGTTTATGTTCTCCTAAGACAATTATGCTTGCACCTGGTGAATATGGAGATGGATATACTCTATACAATGCAAATGGTAAGCGAGTAATATTCTCCAAGGGTGCATCTATTAAGGCCGGCAACACTGTTAGATGTGAAAGTTATGAAGGCACTGGTGTTATTGGTAAACTAATTTGTAATTGTCCTGCTAGATTGAGTAATTTCAGAGAATTGAGTGATTTCTTGAATTGTGGTTCTAGTACACTTATATTTGATAGAGATGGTGGAAATACTCTAGCATTGAACAAGACATTGACTGATGTTTGTTGTATATTTGAACAAGCATTTGGTATTGGAAGTGGCGGTGGACACTTATCATTTGATAGCTGTGCCATTGAAAGTTGTGGAATGATAATACAGAATGGAAACATACACTTTAGAAATTGTGCTATCAAGGAATCTTGGTTCAGTAATCCAAGATTGGTTACTCCAGATGCTGCTTATGATACCAACATAACAATTCTACCAAACAACTTTACTTATGCTGAATGTTATTTTAGATACATGAATCTTAATTTACCAAGTGCATTGAATCTAGATTGTGCAGGAATGAGATTACAAACAAGTTATGTGTTTGGTGGAACACTACAAGACATTACAATCTCCAATTTGAATACCAGTGCAAGACTAGGTATTGGATGTTCAAGTGCAACACTTAAGAATTGTAATCTTAGATTAGCACAGATAACCTCTCCAAACACTTACATGTACAATTCAACAATTGAAGAGGGATATGTATCTGGTACAAGTAATGGTACGAACAAGATAGTAAAACACTTTGAAAATTGTAATTTCGGTAGTGCAGTAGATTTCAGAATGGAGAGTACAACTGCAATAGACTTATATGCTAAAGACTGTAAATTTGGTGATTCCAATAGACAGGTATTCTACAGCAATAATGGTCTAGATATTAGTAGAATTGGTAGTAAAACTTATTTCAAGAACAATGTTGGAATTGGCGATAACTACTATCCATATTTCTTGATTAGTGGTTCAACACCATATCCTGCATCTATTGCAAGTGGTATACTCCATTTCAATGATGAAGTTGGTACAGAGAACTGGAGATATGGTCAAGTGTTCTACAATTTCCAACCTTGGATTAGATACGATACACTACCTTGGGTTAACTCACTAAACAATGCAGTCACAAGTGACATGTATGAACCTGGTACTAAAGACATTACTTATTCTTATGACTTCCCACGCTGGGCAGATGGCAAGGTTTATGTGCCACAATCATTGAGTATTAGTGCTAAATTTGCTGAACCTAAGATGATTAACATTAGTGCTTACATTAATAATTTAAAGGTTTATTTAGAGAGAACAGAGAGGTAAAGAATGCTTCAGTATTTATTCTCACCAACAAAGCAATTTACTTACGAAAGTGGTAAATTGTTAGACGCTGGTAAAATCTATGTTTATATCAAAGACACTACTGACCTTGCTACTTTGTATGATAATGACGAAGACATGATTAGCAATCCAGTGATATTGGATGCAAATGGTAGAGCAAGTGTTAAGGCTGATGATACCAAAGAATATAGACTAGAAATCTATACGAATAAAGATGTATTACTTTACACCTGTAATGCTTTCTATGATGGTGAAGGTGGTGGTGGAATTTCAATAGTCAGACACGATGATACATTGAGTGGTAATGGTACTTCTCAATCTCTATTAAGTGTTGTCAACATTCCACTTGCAGTTGATGAAACAATGACTGCATACAAGGACACTGTTGAAGGCAAGGAAGCATTAGTGCTTGGCGTCAATGGTGAGTGGTTCAATGAAACATTTAGTGGTGCATTAAGTGGTAAAGTAGATACATCTGCGTTTGAGGAATGCTGTAGTGCTATGAGTGCTGCAGTTAGTGGTAAAGCTGATTCATCTGATTTGGATAACTACTATACTAAGATTGAGACAGACAACATTCTAAACAATTATGTTCAGAGTGCTGAATTGAATAACTACTACAAGAAGACTGAAACAAGTTCCAAACAAGAATTGCAGTCTGCATTT
>NZ_CACWEU010000276.1:0-5306 GCF_902760015.1 Candidatus Ruminimicrobium bovinum | reverse complement strand
TTGTCTGCTAAGCTCATCTTGCTCAGGAAAATCGGGAGCCAAGGCTATGTATGTTGTTGATAAAGTAAGAGTTGATAATTCTGTTCCTGTATAGACCATCATTGAGCCAAGTCTATTTAAAAGGTTTTCTGCCTGATATTTTGCAGCCATGTTGCCTTCAGAAATTTCCGGCTTAAATTCAAATGGAACATAAAAGTTTTCTAAGCCATCAGAGTTATACCAAGGCTTAACATACAGACAGCCCAATTCTGTCAAGAAAGTGTTTTTATACTTGAGTATTGAAATCATTCTTGCTTGAGCATCAGATAACTTTCTAGGACTAAATGGATTTTCCGGTCTATTGTCTATACCTTTACCAATGTTAAATTCTTGAATTTCGTGATCGTTTTGTAAAGCAAAAACTCTATTATCATATTTGTTTTCTGAGTCTCTGTAATTGCTTATTTCTTTATAAACTTTTGTAGTAGGGTATTCTTTTCCACTGTCCAAAGGTTTTGATTTTACAACTGCACCGGGCTTATCAGAATACATATTATATTCTCCAGCGAAGTTTAAATCCATTAATTCTTCTGCACTTTCTTGATAATCATTATCTCCAAGTTTTGCTAAAAGATTTTGGGCAATATCTGTTATATCACTTGAATAGCCCAAACTACCTCTTTTATATTTGTTTTGAGTATTTGCTAAATTACTTACATCATTATAATATTGACTTTCTTTAAAATCATTTATATGAATTTGTTTATAGGCTTTTTCTTTCCAAGCAACAACTTTTTGATTTGCAATGTCAAAGGCACTTTGAGTTGGCTGGTCTGTTGCTCCTTTTACTATCTTATCTACTTCGGTACCAATACCACCGATATTTGTAGCAGATAAACCAGCGTATTTTAAAGCCTCTAAAGTGTTTTCTCCTATTGAATCAAGATTAGTAAAATCATCTGTATTTTTATCCTGATTAGAAGCATATCCGCCCATATTACTTGTGATCATTTCACCGAGATTTACGTTATTTTCACCTTGAGTAATTGGGTCAAAATCTACTGTAGAATTTTCCTTTGTATCTTCTAATTCTATAACTCCATCATTTTGAAAAATTGTTCCAGAGGTCACGGCGCTACTTTCATGGACTACACTATCATCGGAATCATAATATTTTCCTCCGACATTTACATAACGCCTAACTGTAAAAGAGTCACTAACTATTTCTAAAGGATTTCCATCTTTGTCAACTTTACTCAAATCTCTGATTTTCATAAAGTTAACTTTTTATTAAGATGCCCAAGTCACAGTATCGTTTTGTCCAGCTACAGCAGGTTTGTTTAATGCCTCAACCATTTTTTCAAGTTTTTCAAGAGCTTTTTCCGCTATTGATTTTATGTCTTTTACCGTCATAGTCTGTTCAGCAGTATCTTTGTTTCTTTCTTTTTCCGCTGAGTCTTTCTGAGCTTGACGGTTTCTTTCGGCATCTGACATTTCAGTAGTTGTAGATTGAGTAACCGAACCAACTGAAGAACCTGCAACTGCCGAACCATTGCTTTCAAGAACGGCCTGCCCACCCGAAGCCACAAGTTCCATAGGTCCTTCTGTGGTAGCTTCGGTGTTTTCCTCAGTAGCTTTTGTAAGATCTTCATTTGAGTTAGCGATACTATCCGCCGCATTTGTTAATGCACCAGTTACCTCTGGACCAGTAACATCTTTTAAGGTTTGAGAAATATCTTTCAAACATCCTAAGCCGGGTATATGAGATAACGCATCAAGAATCCATTCTAACGGCTTTAAAATATATCTTAATACGGTAAGTAATCCAGAAAGTACTTTTAAAACTGGTGGAAGTAAAGATTTTACCAAAGAATTCAAGAAAGTACATATTACTGGCAAAACAGCGTCTATTACTGGCTGAAGCTTTTTAACTAGGTTATCAATTAAAGTCGTCATCGGTTCTTTAAGCTTTTCAAGAACTGAGCCAACTAAAGCCGAGCCAATCGCTAAAGGTCCAATTGACTTCGCTATTCCACCTAAAGCTTTTCCTATTCCACCTAAAGCAGATTTTCCAGCTGACTTCGCTTTATTTCCTACTCCTTTCCAAAATGTCGTTGTTCCGCCATCGGTAATTTTATCTTTTAAGGCACCAAACTTATCCTGCACTCTTGATTTAATTCCACCCGCTAAGTTTCCTAAGAAACTTCCACTTCCACGTTTTTCATCTTCTTGAACTTCTTTTAAATGGTCTGAAGCTTTTTTAAGTTCATTTTGAGCGCTTGCTACTGCTTCAGTTAATCCTTCTTGTTTTTTTTCAGCCTCTGCGATTGCTTTTTCATATTCTCCTAATTCTTTACCGACTGCACCTTGAGCTTTTTCTTTAAGAGCGTCAATTCTTTTTTGAATTTCTGTGGACTTTTTCTGATTTTCTGCTAATACTTCTTGTGCTTTTGTTACATTCTTTTGAGCGATTTGTTCTTTAGCAGATAGTTTTAATTGTCCTTCATATGTTTTAGATAAATCTTCCAAATCTTGATTTCTTTCATTAAGTTTTTGAATATATTTACCTAAAGCTTTTTGTTCCGCTTTTTCAGATATAGTTAATTCTCTTTTTCCAGAAAATCTTTCAAGTTGAGCAAATCTTGAATTTGCTTGATCTAAAGATCTTTGGTTATTTGTTTGAGCTTCTCTTACATTTGCTAATCTTTGCTGAGTTCTACTTTTAAGATTTTCTTTACCTGAAGTATTAAAAGCGTATGCAGAGTCAAAAAATTTAGAAACAATTGATTTCTTTGCAACATTTTCTAGACTTGTTTCTACAGAGGCTTGGAGTCCACCCTCTTCTTTGCCGGTAATTCTTCCTATGAGATTTTTAAACAGAGCTAATATCTTAGGGGCAACAACGGTTAGAGCGGTTAATATAATCGGACCTAAGCCTAATAGCCAACCTTGAATCTTATTAAAGAATTTCTCTATTTTTTTACCGAGTGCTTCAGTATTTTCAGTTAATTCTTCAAGTGCTTGCAAGCTTTTTTCTTCAGGAGTTACGGATTCATCTATTAATTCTTCCATATCTCCAGTTTCCATTTTTGCCATTCTGGAAACTTCTTTGTAACTTAAGCCCATGGATTTAGCAAATTGAGAACCAGCTATTGGACCCATGTTCATTATTTTATCTGCCATTTCTTTAAAGGCACCATTATTCAAAGCTTCTTCGGCTCCACCGTTTAAAGCATCTTCAAGACTTAAACCTAACTGGCTATATAAGAGGATGTTATCTTCTATTCTATCTGGGTCTGTTAATTGATTTATTAATTCAACTGATCTTTGAGCAGAGATACCTACTTTTTCCATTGCTCCTACAAGAGCGGTTGTTTTAACAGCGGCTCTACTAATCTCTTCTGATGACTTTCCAAAAGCCGCCATGTTATAAGTCATGTCGGAAATCTGTTGAGTTAAAGCTTCCATTCCGGCTTTTGATATACCGACTTTTTGTTGAACTTTTACCATTCCGGCTAAAATTGCATTAGAAGCCTTAGTGGATAAATCTCCCTGTTTATTAAGACTGATACTTAATTGAGCTACCGCCGTATTTGAAACACCAGTGGCACGAGCAAATAAATCTATTCCTTCTGCTGCCTCTTTGATATTGTCGGAATACTTTGCCTCTGACAAAGTGGTTACTAAATGTAAGGCATCTTGATAATTAGAGCCTATATCTTTCATCATGCCAGAAACAGAACCTTCGAGAACTTTTGCATGCTCTCTTCCTTTACCCATTTGAACTGCCAAAGCAGTCATATTGTTATTTAAAGTCCAAGAGTTTTTTGCAATCTGTCCTAAAGAGGCAATAAAGGCTCCACCAGAAACCATGCTTACTATACTATCTGTGGATTGAACCATTTTGTCCAATGTGTTGTAAAGCCCATCGAGCATTTTGGTTGTTTTCTTTCCACTTGTTTCAACAGTTTTGGTTGTACTTTCTATATCATCTTTTATTTGAGATGTTTGATTTCCAGCCGTAAGAAGCATAGCGTTTGTTTTTTCAAGAGTCTTATTTAAATTGTTTACTGTTTCTTCGGTAAGCTCAGCCATAAAATTAACTTTTTAATTATCCAACTTTATTGCTACTTGTACCACTCGTGGCTTTTTCAATTCCTGGGTAGCTCATAATTTCCAAAGTTGTTGTATATCCAGATGCCGAAATATTATGTGTGATCTTTGATATAACATAATATCCTGAAAGTTGGCTTTGTGTGTAACTTACATTTCCAGACCAAGCAGATTCATTTTGAAGTTTAACATCAAGATATATTGGATAACTATATGGAGCAAACTCCTTTTCAAATCTTAAAGATGGATCTCCTAAAACTTCCAAAGTTCCCCTTTTTATTCCATTAACCATTTTATCTGCTAAACTATTTCTTTCATTAGGGGTAAGAGCAACAACATTTGCAAATTTAGGAAAAAAGTTGCTAGTTGTTATTGTACTGAAATTTTTATTTACATTTGCTCCTCCGCCATCATAAGATCGGCTGTTTTCTAAAATATTTACTTTATCAGTTCCAGCAATTACGGCCATATTAAGCATTCCAAATTCAGACGTGTTTTGAACACTTAAATTTTTTACACAATGTTGAGAAGCATTCCCGTTTCCCCAGCAATATCTTCTTAAATATTTTGGGTAAAAAGGTTTAGAATATCTAAATCCTACAACTGTTTTATCACCACTAGCTCCTAAAATAACCCACTCCATTTTTCTCATGGTTGAAATAGATTCAACACTTGTTGTAACTTCAGAACCATCTTCGTCATAAACTGTGTATTCTTTAGTGATGTCTTCATCATCTGTTTTAAAAGTATCTACACTTTTATCACCTACTTTAGTTTTTGTTCCTTTTGGTGTGTATATTTTTAATGGAGGACATTGAGAAGTGTATGAAGAAAATAGAGAAGATATTGATTTGTAAGATTTGGAAGAAATTGTTTTTTTATCTTTTAAAGCAGATTCATCATAATTATTTTTTGCTTCTTCTCCGCCAAGTGATAAAGTTATAAGTTTTCTATTATCCTGACTTAATTCATTAAGCTCTGTTTGGAGAATAGCTATGTCTTTGTCAAGATTTATCATTGTTTTATTGTAATCTTTTTTTATTCTTTCCAGCCCCGTAGTATAATCTTCTGAACCACTTACAAATTCAAAAACCTCGTTCCAAAATTTAGTTGGATCATATTTTCCTTTTTTTCCAGCATATTCAGGATTGTCCCATATCCAATTATTTACTTCGTCTTTTACTAAAACTCCAGAGTTTATTGAGTTAATTATT
>NZ_CACWEU010000275.1:0-2858 GCF_902760015.1 Candidatus Ruminimicrobium bovinum | reverse complement strand
TATGTCAAGAAACAAAGAACTCAGTCAATGGAATTCTTGAACTATTCTTGCAATATGCGACACACTGTCTTGAGAGTGAGGAATATGTGAATGCAATTAACGCATTACTTCCATTTGACCATTTTCTACAGATTAAAGAAAAGAATTTGTATGATAACTCATTGGTTGAAAGTATGGGCCTGTCTAATATGCGAATGGATTTTGAGCCATCTGTCTTTTCTCTTGGAGCCTGTCTTGAAATAGCTGAAAGTAAGTATAATAAAGCAATCAATACAACCATTTTTGTTTCAGCAGGTAAGACATTAGAAGAAATAAAGGAATATGTGAAGACAGAAGATTTCGCAAAACAAGTTAGGAAGAACTTTGAGAAACAAGTCGATATGAGTTTCAGATGTATAACAACTAAAGATGCAAGATTATGAAACAGAAATACAACAAGGCGGTTATAGAGATGGCACATAAGTTATTTTATGTGATGGAGAAGAGAGTGTCGGCTGAGGACATGGCGAGGATATGTGAGGCTTTCGAGTTTGCCTGTAAGGCTCATGAGGGACAGCTGCGTAAGTCTGGAGATCCATATATTGTTCATCCTGTAGCAGTGGCGATGATTGTGGCAGAGGAGTTGCAGCTGGGCGCTAATCCGGTGATAGCGGCATTTCTGCATGATGTGGTAGAGGACACAGAGTACACCATTAACGATATTCGCCAGCGCTTTGGGGACGATGTGGCTTTTCTCGTCAGCGTCATGACTAAAAAGAGTGATGGCCGTTATGAGATATCTAAACAGGTGGATAACTACAAACAGATGCTGAACTCTATCCACTATGACATTCGTGCACTGCTGATCAAGTTGGCAGACCGCCTGCACAACATGAGGACGCTTGGTAGTATGCCACCTCACAAGCAGATGAAAATTGCGGGTGAGACGGATTTTTTCTATGCTCCGTTAGCCAATCGTCTCGGACTGTACACCATCAAGATTGAAATGGAGAACCTGAGTTTTCGCTATCGTTGCCCACACGAGTATGAGTATATCTCAAGACTAATCCATCGTGATGAGCTACGACATGAGGCAAGACTGCATAACTTCACAGATAAGATTCGTGAGGTACTGCAGAAAGAACATATTGATGCTCAGGTGTATGCGGAATTCCGCCCACCATTCAGCATCTGGCGCAAGATGCAGAAAACGGGGGATGATTTCAATCACATCCCGTTCCGTCATGTGGTGGAGATTGTGTTTGCCTGTGACGATATGGAACAGGAGAAGGATCTTGCCCTGAAGATATACTCACGTCTGACTAGTGCGTTCAGCGAAAAACCCTGTGGCATTGTTAACTATCTGGATGTCTGCAAGGAGAATGGTTATCAGAGTTTCCATGTGCAGCTGCTGTCTGATTTTGGCTATTGGGAGGAGGTGCACATTAGTAGTGAACGGATGGTTCGCAACAATCATATTGGCGTCGTTGCCGAACGTCGTGAGGATACTGTCCGTCTCTGGATAGAGAAGCTTCGCTCTGTGCTCAAGGACCTGGAATTCCACCAGAAAGACTCTGACTTCATTATTGATGTATCTAGGGCGTTCTATAATGATAATATTATGGTGTTTACACCCAACGGGAAAGGTCTCAATCTTCCCAAAGGTGCGACAGCACTTGATTTCGCCTTTGAGATTCACAGTGATATCGGCGAGCATGCCCAGTATGCGCGTATTAACGGACTACTATCTTCTGTCAAAACCAAACTCCAGCGTGGTGACATTGTGGAAATTGGCACCAATCCTGATGTCCATCCTCAGCAGAACTGGAAAGAATACGTTATGACCTACAAGGGCAAAGGATTCTTGAAACGTTATTTCGGACAACAGGAGAAACCGAAATATCATCTTTGTTCTCACTGTCATCCCATCCCGGGAGAGGAGGTTATCGGCTTTATAGAGAACGACGGAATGACAACCATCCATAAGCGTAACTGTTCTGTTGCTATACAACTGGCATCTAAGCACGGCGACTCTATTGTCTCCGTGGATTACGAGGAACAATCTAACATCCTCCACTCCGTTCGCATTCATGTCTTGGCGATTGACCGTCTACATCTCCTGAACGACATGATTAACTGTATTACGCAGGAGCTCAACCTCTCTATTGATGATTTGAATACCAAGACGGTTGATAATATTGTCAACTGCACCATGACCTTTGGTGTCCATTCTTATAATGAACTACAAACAATCAATTCGCAGATTTCCGTGATTGACGGTGTTGAGGAAGTAAAAATTTTGAATAGTTAATATAGATATGAAACGAGCATTGTTGAGTAAGTGCCATGCACTGGTAGTATTATTGCTGATGCCAACCATAATGTTGGCAAAAGCGGATGTTGTGGATGTGGACAGCATCGGTGAAGACTCGTTGATGGTGACGCAGTACGACTTTGATGAGTTCGACAGGGTGGACTTCTGCCATACACCGCAGTATGTCATCGTGACAAAGAACGGAAGAAAGGGCATTTATGACATGTATCTGCATCAGAACATCACTGAGTTGGAGTATCGTGAGTTACGATTCAACAAATTGGAGAATGAAGGGGATAGTCTGGAGTCTTGCTGGTTCTATGGCAAGAAGGGTTACCAATGGGGAATCATCAGTGTTTTTTCGGAAGACAATTCCATCATGTCTATCTGGATGAATGATCCTGGGGAAATCTATTCGTTGGACGAATGTACCACCATTGACAAAAGAATGGAGAAACGGACGAAGAAACTCCTGAAAAGATTCATCCAAGCACAGCGGATGGATAATGCACAACTGGTGATACTCGATGCACAGACAGGACGGCTGAAAACATGGGTGGCTATG
>NZ_CACWEU010000274.1:0-6165 GCF_902760015.1 Candidatus Ruminimicrobium bovinum | reverse complement strand
TTGTCTTTGAGCAAGTGATTGATACACTCTATGACGTATCTCTTCCTGAGCATAATTAAAATGCTAATCCAACAACAGCACTATCAACCACTTCTTCTTCAAATTCATCATCTTGACAGACCAACAAAGGCTTCAAGTCGTATGATGTAACCAGCAAGTCGATTGTATTTGCCATAATTGGACCACACATACCATTCACACTTGCAGGATAATCATCCTTCTCCAGAATAACCATCATGGTATAGAGTGGATGGTCAGCAGGAAAGTAACCGCATAATTCCATACGATAATGATCCTCTTCCGTTTTGAATGAACGGCCACAAGCAGCAACAGTGGTATAGTTTCTGCCAGCCTTTCGGAAAAGTCCTTTTGACACAGCACGATGCAGGGCTTTTTGCAATGAGATAATATGTTCCTTTTCTTCAATTTGCTCATTGAGAACGCTAACATCATCCCCTTCTGTCTTGAGCTTCACCATGCATCCTCCATTGGCTACGGCATTGTAAAACGTTAGCAATCCCATTGCATCATTGGGCATATCAGAGAGATATCCGGAAATCTGCTTTTCGAATCGTGCCACATCATTACCAATAATGAAATCCTTGGCTATGGCAAATGCAACCAGAGAGTTAAAGCCTAATGCCTTTTCAAACGTAAGTTGTCCATAGCCTCCACGCTGCCAGTTGGAGTCTCTTACATCCTTATAGATGCCACTTCCTGTATCGATGATTTGATCTGGGGATATTTTTCCAGTAGACAACATCGCCAGATAGGCGGGGCCTTTCATCAACACTCGCTGCTCATCATTGAATGTGTCTTCGTAGGGAACGAATTGGCTTCTGTTGTTAGCCAGAGATGCTTGTGCCTTGATGGCTCCTGTTGCAGTCTCGACAACATAAACAGTTCCTTTTGAACATTGATATTCTTTCATTTTTTCTTGCAACAACTGACTTACAGATGCCTCCAATTCCTCGTCCTTGCATATCAATTGATCTTCTTCCATGCCATCTATTCCAGCAAGAATTCTTAATCGCTGAATATCTTGCTCTGAAAGATGAAGATTGCACTTCTGATTATATCTGAGCAGCCAGGATGCTCCTCTTCTACCCAGATATGCCTTCTCGTCGGCTTTCATGAAATAATATGCGGCAAGGGACTCATTCTTAAGGCTGTCTCCCTTAAATCCCGCATAGATCTCAGCAAGGATACTATTGAAGAAGGGAATCTTCTCCGATTTCTCAGAAAGTTTCTCCGTGTCTGGATGATTGGCCTTGCGATTATCGAGGGCGAACAGCATCAGTTCGCCAAATGAACTACCGGCCTGAGCCGCCTGTTTCATCAGACGGAATCCTTCCAGGGTATCGCCACGCAATACCTCGAAAATACCTTTTACTACATGTCCGTCAATATTTCCATTGGACATGAGCTGGTCTATCATGGAGTTGGCTTCATCCCACTCCCCTTTAGTGCATTTTTCAACAGATTCATAGATGAGCCTGAAATCGCTTCTTTCTGGCAATGACGTCATGTAATCTTCCATACAAGTAATACCACAAAATTCTTCAGCTTGGGCAGCCATGGTCAACATGACCGTAAAATCCTTTTTAACGCCTTTGCCATCACGGTAACAGTCGGCGAGTTGTAGAAATGCCTTCCCATCGCCCCATCGAGCTTTCTCGATCAACGCATTCACTTCATCGGAAGATGACATTTCCGAAGTATTACTCAAGGCCTCATTGATGAACAGACTATCAGTACAACTCAATAATAGTACTACTGTCATCAGCACTGTTGCAAGTGCAAAAAATTTTTTCTTCATGATATTCTAATGATTATGTGTTGTGTGTAACAATTATATACCTATTGTTTATTATCTACTTATATTTCGATGAAATTTTTTAATGCTTTTCTATCACTTCGTCAATTCTGTTCATGCGATAGTATGATGACAGTTGATTTTCCTTTTATTCTTTCTTCATTATAAAAGGCTATATCCTTTTTGATAGATATATTGAAGCACTACTCGTCCAGTCCCAAGCACCATTTTCCTGTTGCCGTCAGGCAGTGCTTGATTTTTCCATAAGGTATCGTGAAGTGAAAGGTACCTGCGGCATAACAGCTGATGGCATAGGGCTGGAATGAAAAGACGATTCCTTCATCTGAGAGACCAGGTTGCGGGAAGGTATAGCTACCTGTCGGATTACCATCTTCATCTCTATTGGTGACAACCTCCAGTATATTGGGTTGCCATGCCTGGTATTCCTCGGTCTTCTTTGCTTCCTTCAGCAGAAGATCCAATACTTCCTTCTCTGAATTGGGCTTGAACAAATAGTCAAAGTCGATTTCACGCTTATGGACATGATTAAATGAGATTAGGTTCTTCGTATAGAATCCATGGGCACCACCGTTATAATCATAGGTAAAAGACTGATAGGTTACATAATTCATGTTGAACGTTCTAGCACGCAAATTCAAAGTCGAGAACAAATGGGCAGGATAATCCTCATATTCCGTACCCCACTCTCCCTTCACGATGGTAAAATAGGCTTCGGCAGCACATCGAGCTATCTTCTTGAAATCATGGACATCTCCTGCAAATGTCCAGCCACCATCCGACCGTGCAGTATAGCCAATATAGAAGGCATTGATAGCTGGGACTTTCTCGTCATGTGATTGTGAATCGGCTATTTTATCTACAAGCCAACGACTAATAACATCTGCATGCATCGTAGATGGCTTTGGAAAATCCACCGCAATACTATAGAAAACTCTTTTTCCAAATCCAGCTATGGTGTCATGCCTAAACCGGATGACATTAGGCAACTTTCGCGTCAGTCGATTCAAGGCCCGTTTGCTGTTGTCATCAGACAAGTCAACCAACTGGTTCTTGCCAACAATACTCACATAGAACTTGTTGTCACCACCAGCATCGTACGGGTAAACCTTAAGCGTTGGATCCGCCACAAGTATCTTGTCCTCATTGTATAGCACAAACAATCTGCCATAGTCCTCATAAGCCGTATAATAGGCCTTATTACCTACCACACAGAGCGTGTCTGCCCACCAATTGGCATTGACCAGCATATTCTTGACAAAATACGGAATGGCAGGAGGTTCATAATTGTACACGATGCTGTCCATGTACTCCTCAATGTCATCCTGTTCTTCAGTTAGGCATGTGTCATAGTCCAACGAATCGTTAAATACTATCTCCGTATGATTGTTTCCCTTGCAAGAAGCCAAGTCTAGGCACATGATGCCAACCAGCATCAACAGCATCCCAAGCAATGTTAATAATCTCATTATTCTCATTATTCTTTCCTTCCTGATTAGATTCTTTTGACTTCCTCTACTCCGTCTATAGCCGACATATGATTGATGATGGTCTGCAATTCAACAAAGGAATGCACCTTGAAGTTAATGGTGCAATTCACGATGCAGTCTGTAGTACTCGTACTGATTGAGTCCATCGAGAGCTGCAGCTCGTTGGTGATGCAGTTGATGATGTCAAACAAGAGATGGAAACGGTCAATGGCAAGAATATGAATACTGACAGGATAGAGCATATCTGGCTTTTCGGCATAGTCCACGGACACGATGGAATCACCCTGCCTAGATGCTAGGCTGACAGCGATGGAGCAGTTACGCTTGTGGACGGTGACGCTCCCGTCTTTCTCCTTGAAGCCGATGACTTCCTCTCCCGGAATAGGTTGACAGTTCGGGCAGTAATGGTAGTCGTTTTCCTCCTGCTTCTCGAAGTACCTCTTCAAAAAGCCCTTTGCCTTGTAGGTGAGTACGTGTTTCATCCAGTCAGGATTTGGCAAGATGTCCTCATTCGTGATGATCTTTACGATGTCGCCGCGATGCAGGACGGTCTTGATGGATGCCAGCTGTCCATTGATCATGGCTACATGGGCATGCTTTCCGATTTCGCTATGAATCTCAAAGGCAAAGTCCAGGGCCGTGGCACGTTTAGGCAGATTGACGGACTTGCCATTTGGCGTGAATACCATGATGTCATCATTATAGAACGTCGTGACCACATTCTCAATGAAGTCACCTTCCTTCTGATGGAACTCCATGTCCCTCAGCACCATGCGGAACTTGTCAATCCAACGGCGCACATTGTCCTCGCTCCGTTCAGCCACGACTCCGAGTTGGGAGGCACGGGACATCCGTTCACTGCTGATATGCACTTCTTCCCAACAACCATAGCTGCTGAGCAGCTGCACATGAAACGACTGATAGCCGTTTTCCTTTGGGGAGTCGATGTAGTTGATGATGCCACAAGGTCTCTCACTGAAGACGCTGGAGAGACGTGAGTAAATACGCAGCGCCATATCCTTCTCCTGTTCTTCCTTTGGACATGAGAAGACGACATCCACGACATGCCGGAACGGAATGTGGCTAAAATCATCACCTGTCCTACGCATCTTGCGCCAAATGCTATAAGGAGCATTGAAGACAATCTTAATCTGTGCATCGATACCATCCATAGTCAGTACTTCACGGATCTTCTCGGTAAAAGCGGATAGTTTTTCATGAAGACTTTCCTTGTCCTTCTGGATGAGTCCTGCTATCAGCGCATATTCCTGAGGACAGCGGTATTGGAAACTCAGGTTCTCCAACTCAATCTTCACGTTGTACAGACCGAGACGGTTGGCCAGGGGAGCATAGAAGAAATCCGTCTCTCCTGCAATCTTCATCTGCTTGTCTGGACGCATACTGCTTAGTGTGCGCATATTGTGCAGACGGTCTGCAAGCTTCACCAGCAGGGCACGGATATCATAGTGGATGGAATTGAGCATCTGCTTGTAGTTGTCCACCTGCTTGGAAATTTCATAGTTGCCCGTACTCTTCTTCGTAACGACACTGACCAGGAAGGCCACATCATCGCCAAAACGCTGGCGGATGTCATCAATGGTGTAATCAGTGTCCTCCACCACATCATGCAGGAAAGCGGCGATAACGGGATTGGCACCCAGCTTCAACTCCATGGCCACAATGGTAGCCACAGCAATGGGATGGATGATATATGGTTCGCCAGTCTTGCGCTTCTGCATGGCATGGGCTTCACGTGCCAGTTCAAAGGCAGCACGGATTCTTACCATATCCTCTGCAGATACTCTCTTTTCCATCTCTGTGAAGACAACCTGTACCTTCTCCTGAATCATCATGTCGTAATTTTGAATCATAACCTTACATCTTTATACATTAAACCTTAAGCTCTATTTGTTTATATTTACAGAGTGCCCAAAGTAACCGTTTTCTATCAGCAAAAAATGAAAAAAGCCTCCCAAATACTATTGAGAGGCAACTACTTCTATGGTATGACAGGACTCCGCTATTCCATCTCAATAATAATGGCTGTATAGTTATCACCTGCCTTCTCTTCGCAGATGGCACGGTATTTCTCCGCTACCTGCTCCACGTCTTTGGCGCATTGCAAGGTGTGGAGCAATGTCTCGTCATCGATAGCATTATACAATCCGTCCGTGCAGAGCAAGATACGGTCTAATGACTGAAGTTCTACGACCTTCACGTCAGGTACGGCATCTTCAGGATGACGGGTAAAGAATGCCCTGTTGATATAGGGCAGACTGATGGAACTGGATTCGATATGGTCAATGGTACGATACTTGACATTGCCTTTGATGTCGATGACATAGCAGCGACTGTCACCAGCATGGGCAATGGTTGCTTTCTTCCCTTCGATACTGCACATGACGAGGGTTGTTCCCATCTGGTAATAACCAGATTTCTCGTCCAGTGTCTCACTTGCGAGCTTTGCTGCATCCAACACTTTCTGCTCAGAATCCAATTCTTCGGAATACTGCTGCCAGTACTCCGAAAAAGCATCACAGACTGTTTGGCTGGCAACTTCACCGCAGGAGTGGCCACCCATACCGTCACAGACCACGAACAAGGTTCGCTTGTCTGCAATTTTGACGATATTGAGACTGTCCTCGTTGTTCATCCGAGGCCCTTTCTCTGTAAACTGAATATACTTCATACTCGATATTATTTGATGTTCCACCCCTTGTTATTCAAGAATTTCTTGCACTTGTTACAGAAGGATGGCGTTTGAGAGAACTTGTTGCCATGTTCGGCATCCACCATGAAACATTGTTGATTGCCGCAATGGTTCAAACCAAAGGAATGTCC
>NZ_CACWEU010000273.1:0-4999 GCF_902760015.1 Candidatus Ruminimicrobium bovinum | reverse complement strand
CGGGGATTCCCCGATGGCATCAATCAATTGGTCGGCGATGACCGCGCTCGCAAGGTCCATCGTGGCCGTAATCAGCGTGATGACGATGGGCGTGGTCGGTATGAGCTTGAATTTCTTGTGCGGGTCCTTCAGGAGCGTCACCCTGTACAGGTCGTAAAGGATGCCCAGGATGGAAATGCTGCTCTTGCCGATACCGATGGCCCCCGTAATCAGCACCTCCTGGTAGGGCGAGTAGAGCGGATTCGGGTAGACCTGTTTCAGCCGCTCAATCCAATAGGGGTAGATGGTGCCCCCGTAGATGGCACCCATGTATCTAGGGTCGTTGATGAACGTCACGATATCGACCGGGACGGACTCGTACCCCTCGGCCATCGCCGCGGCCCTGTAGAGGTCCTTCGTGCTGACGTTATCCAACGACCCTGCCATATCACGCCGTCCCTTTCCTTCTGCGGCCCCGTACGACCTTTATTTCGCCCCCGTGACGCCTGTAGAACCGCCTGTCGGCCTCGGACACCTTCCTGCCCTCGGACAGGGCCTTCCCGACCCTGCGCATGCGTTTCTCGTCCGAAGCCTCCCTGCTGCAACTGCGCAACATCCTCTTGTTCCCACGCATCCCCCTCGGGACGGTATGTATCCGTTCCCTCGGGACCTTACCGACCTGTTCCGTACCCCCTTCCGCACCCTCCGGACTGCCGGCAGAAATCCGGACATTCTTGCGCACGTTTTGTCCGATTTTTTTTCGTGCGGTTTTTCCCGTTTTTGTCCGGTTTTCCACAATTAATTCGGACAAAACTGCATTTTCGTTTACCCCCGATTTTTGGCGTTTTTGAGCTGTTTTTATGGGTTTTCGGACATTTTTGTGCGAGCCTATTAATAGGGGGGAGGGGTATTTAATAGGATTACACAAATATGTCCGAATTTTATCAATTATTTCATTGTTTTTGTCCGAATTATTCGTAAAGAAATTCAACCCGTTTTCCTGCATTATTTCACGGCATGTACTCAGTGTTTCGAGCGCATGCCCGTACTCCGCCGCCTTTACCGCACGGTATGGTACTCCGTGCCGCTTGAGGTACTTGATGAGGGTGTCGGAGGCTTTTCCGCGCTTCACGACCACGTAGCCGTCCGGATGGAACGGGAGGTCTTCCACGGGCACCTGCTTCCACATGATTTCGTAACCGAGGGAACGAGCCGCCTTCTGCAAGGTCACGTAGGTCGTGCCATAGGTAGAGGCTATATCCTCGAGGTATCTCCTGTGTGGGAGCCGCACGAGCTTCCCGTGCACCATCCCCGCATCCGTCCAGTCCTTGATTAGCGCCTGTGCGAGTTCGTATGCGTGGCGAACGGACGTGTAGGGTCGCTTGGGCATCTCGGCCTGCGAGAAATACTTGGAGAACTCGGACACCTTGCGCTGGAACGGGACGTGCGCCCACCTGTCCCATGAACGTGCCGCCAGGTTGTAGATGGCGGGTATCTCCTCCTCCCGGAACTCCCATGGCGACACCACGTTGGAAAGTATGAGGTACACGAGCATACGTAGGTAGTCCGACTTGGAGACGTGGTAGTTGCAGTTCTCGTTGAGGTGGAAGCACCGCATGAGCAGGCGCATGGCGAGGTTCATCGACCACGAGTACCTGTGCCCTATGTCTATCTTCTTGAAGCGGGGCACCATGGAGGGCACCACCACGTCGAACCTGTACCCGTTCTCCTCCAGCCACGTCACGCCACGCATGCGTGCGAGGGACGAACTGTTGAGCGGGAGGTACAGGGCGGAGTCGTCGGGGCAGAGAAGGTCCATCGGGTTCTCGTCCCTGCGTGCGATGCGGGATATGCGTATGGAGCCTGGGTAGACCGTGCGTCCCCTGTGGCACGTTGGCGTCCCGTAAAGTGCCTGGTCGGGGAGGTCGGTGCAGTCGTCGAACGTCCGCATGGCGGGGATGTGACGCTGCACGAGGGACTTGAGCCTTGTGCATTCCTCCTGTAGGCAGTCCAACGGGATTTCGTACGGGAGGTGCTGTATGATGTGGCATCGGTAGGGGCTTCCGCTCGCGGAGCCCACCACCGCTATGTTCGGGTACCCACGGAGCTCGGCACGTATCGTGTCGATGTGTATGTCGGTGCTGTCCGCATTGTCGTAGTCAATCCATGCGAACGACGTGTGGGTTCCTCCACGCTTGACTGCGTGTCCGGACTCCAACATGTCCACGAGTGTCTGTAGGGGCGGGTCCTCGACGAAGTAGACGGGCGTGCTGCCCTTGTTCGCACGGGGCCACAGGTATTTCTTGACTTCATTCTTGTCCGAGAACGCTTCCGATGCGTATTGAATGCAGTTCATGTCGGTACGGGCGGATGCGGGGATGATTCATGGGGAAGTGCAACGTTCGGGGCCGAAAAAGGGGCGGGGGACGCCTGCCGCCCTGCATCCAAAATCAACGGCAGGCACCCCCGTCCCAGAGACCTTGTAGAGGAATATAGCAAAAACGCCACGGGAGCGGTAGCGTGGCGGGCGGGGATTCGGGCGGTTTACGGAGGTGTTTGGAAATGCCGTTTCCGTGCGCTGTACGGGCGTATCGGGTTGGGGCGGTAGGGTTGCTAGGGTCTGGCCGTTTTACGGCCCAGTGGTGCGAGCGGGGGGCCACCGGAGACGGGTGTCGGGCTACAGGGCGTATACAGGAGACGCAGCCGTTTACCGTTTCCGTCTATACGACCTAGTTCTCTTCGGTTCGGTGCTGCTCGGGAACGTCTTGTCGACGTAGGCATAGATTCGGGCTGCATCCCCGTCGGCTATGAGGTCTATGAGCGTGGGTGCGGCTTGCATGAATGCTTTGGAAACGGCATCCAAGGTTTCTTTGGGTGCCTCTATGTTCTCGACGTAGAATCTGTCGCTTATGATGCTTGCGACACGATTCTTGTCCGTCAGGACTTCTATTCCGGGAATGTTCCTGTCGCCTTCCCCCCAATGGAGCAAAAGAGTATTTCGCTTGACCTTTGACGGGTTGCCTGTTAGTAATTTGTCCTCGTACAGCTCCTTGAGAAGGGAACGGAGTTTTCCTTTTTCATGGTTTGTGAGATTGTTTACGTCCGCATAGTTGGCCATGTAGTACAGAAAACCCCACCATTCGATAATGTTGCGAGTCTGTGCTATGAGTTTGGCCTCCATCTGTACTTTTCTATAGGCCATCTCGTTGATAGGCACAGGGCTGTAGAGCTCCATGTCATGTACGGTTATTCTCATCGGCATAGCATATCTCCTATCCGGGTACGTGAATCAGTTCCAATTCCGGCATGGATTCCAGCAGCAGTTCACCCGCAGCCGCCAACTTATCGTCCCCGTTTTCTTGGAGAATCTGTATGGCCGACTTCAGGTCCTCGGACCATTGCGGGGGCATTTCGTTCACCTCGAACTCTAGGAACATCTCTTCGATATTGCCTACGACATACCTTGCCCAATCCAAGGTATTGTTCCCGTTGCTTTCGTTATTGATTTTTTTCCTGAATCCTTCGTAGTCCGCAAATTCCTGTGTGACTCGTAGGTAGTCTTCGTTGGACGGGAAACCGAATACGCATTTCTGCACGATTTCCTGGTCGGGGCCCATTTTCCGTTCAAAATGGAAACCATCGGGGCATTCCCGTTCTATCGGTCGCTTGATGAAATTCTTGGAATACTCGCAAGGGATAGGGTACCCGTTGTTCTTCTTAAAGTAATGCTCTATCGCTCCGCTTGCTTCAACCCAGTACCACTTGTCGAATCCGGCTATGTCGGATTTGATGATTTCGGCCACGCCCTTGCGGTATTCGTGGTTCGTATGCACGCCAGCTACTCCGAGGGCCTTGTTTCCACCGAAGTTTCCCGCATAGATGGCGCATGCAGCCATCCCTTGCTCGGTTGATACGATTTTGATTTCGGTCGTTATTGCTATCAGATATCGGTTGGATACGGGTCCATTCCACTTTCCGAGACCGAAATAGGCGTATTCCCGGTTTAGCGTCTCCCGGATGGCCGGGAGACGTTCCGCAATTTCCTGTGCATCGGTTATGATGTCTAGTTTCATGGAATCCTCCAAATTATGCCTAGAAAACAGGCCACCGAGTTGGGTGTGCCCTGCTTACCCGTGTGCTTTTAAATATAATTAATTTTGCCTATGGTGTCAATAGGTATTCGTTATTATTCACCGAATCATTGCACGATTTCGGCATCCTGTACGTCCGGCTCTTTCGGTGCCTGCGACCTGCTCAGGATTTCGTTCTTGAACGCCTCTGCCTGTTCCTCGCTGAACAGCGTTGTGTTGTCGATTGCCTTGTCGTCGTCATCGGGCGGCACTACGGACGTGTCGGTGTCGTAGCCACGCACCATTCGCAATATGTCCAAACGTAGGCGCAAGGATTCGTTCGTCTGCCTGGACGCGTCGAGCAATTCCCTTAGCGAGGCCTCGTCGAGGTTCACCTTGTTGGCCACCGCCTCGTCGATGCTGTCCATCCGGTGCAGCAGCGCATCCATTGCCTTCATGGAATTGGTCGTGATGTTGAGCCCCAGCAGGTTCATGTCCTTGCGGAGCTTGTCCAAGTCCTTCTTGGCCGTAGGAAGTTGTTGGTTTTGTTCGTCCATCATATGATACATATAGGGGGTATGCCCGAGTTTGATATTTGGCCTTCGTGGGCTATAATTTCAATTATTCGGCAGTTCCACCCCAGCTTGCGGGTATCTGTTGCAGTTCCGCACGGCCACTTTCGGTATCTGACCCGCAGTTCAGGAAAGCCTTGTCGTATTGGGCCGGGGGCTTTGCTTGCCCAGAGAATCTTAGGTATTGTGCATACGCACCCGATTCAACGTTCACGCAGTTCATAAATATGTGGCGGATGTCTGTAGCCTTGGGTGCATCGATTTCAGGTACTTCCGTGATACCCAGGTTATTACCGAAGGCGTCTTCCAGGTTAATCGCATTGCGTAAATCGAACGGGGGTATCGACGTAAGGTGCATGGGGTGTTGGGTAGTGTAGG
>NZ_CACWEU010000272.1:0-2037 GCF_902760015.1 Candidatus Ruminimicrobium bovinum | reverse complement strand
GAAGTTATTTCCCTAAATCTTCCAGGTAAAACAGGTAAATTAGAAATAGAAATTGATGGTGAATTTGTTGCATCTGTTGCTTTAGTTAACGGTAAAGCAAGCTTTTCATTAAGTAATTATGCTGCGGGTGAATATGTAATAAGTATTGCTTATTATGATATTTATCAGGATGAGGAATTTGGTGAGCAACATGATTATTACTTTAAGTATATTGATTTAATCGTCCAAAAACCTGCAATTAAAGCGAGTAATGCAAATGTCTTCTATAATGCAGGAACTCCATACACAGTTCAAATCACAGGAATTGATAAAGACTTAATTAAAGTTGGAGACAAAGTTACTTTCAAAATAGGCAATAAAGTAATTGGAACAGGTAAACTCGATAAAAACGGATATGCATCCATCAAAATTACTCAAAATCCAGGTACATATAAAATCACTGCAATATATAAGAAAGCTAGTGTTACTAAAACAGTAAAAGTGAAACATATCATTACTTTGAAAAAAGTGACAGTTAAAAGATCAGCTAAAAAATTAGTTATTCAAGCTACCGTTAAAATAGGTAAAAAACCTGTTTCAAATAAAAAAATTACTCTCAAATTCAACGGTAAAAAATACACTGCTAAAACCAGCAAAAAAGGTGTGGTTAAATTCACCATTAAAAGTAAAGTTCTCAAAAAAATTAAAGCAGGTAAAAAAGTAACCTATCAGGCAACCTACTTGAAAGACACTGTAAAACAAACTGTAAAAGTTAAAAAATAGGGATTAACGTCCTTATTTTTCTTATTTTTTTTTAACATTAAAATTATATTTGCCAATTAACAAATACTATTAGTAATGAACATTACAAAAGCAATAATCTTGACCATTATTATTTCAGTTATATTCTCAATGGGCATTGTCAGTGCATCTGAAAACATTACTGATGATAATTTGGGCGCTAGTGAGGATATCAATGTCACATTTGACGAGCAGATGTGGGAAGAGGATTTGGGCGACATTGAAGTGGATTTGCCTGAAAACTCATCAGGTGAATTTGCCGTTAAAATCGATGATGAGATAATATACAATCAGACAATCACTGAAAAATCATTTAAGGTGCCGGTCAAGCTACCTAAAAAAGGTCATGAATTCTATATTGCAATCTGGCCGCCGATCGATTATAGGAGTTATAAGGTTAGTGCCTTTTACAACAATATTGACTTAAACATTACAACTCCATTAAAGGTCATGAGATACTCTTCTGATTACAATCTTTTCAATTTTCCACAGGAAATTCTTAAAGGAGATAAATATCCTCCGCTATTGGTATTTCCAAGGTCTGCCAATGGTACTGTCGAGT
Source organism: Candidatus Ruminimicrobium bovinum (assembly GCF_902760015.1). Taxonomy (NCBI): domain Bacteria; kingdom Pseudomonadati; phylum Elusimicrobiota; class Endomicrobiia; order Endomicrobiales; family Endomicrobiaceae; genus Candidatus Ruminimicrobium; species Candidatus Ruminimicrobium bovinum. Next base: position 695 of record NZ_CACWEU010000272.1, on the reverse strand, counting down.
TTTACATTGATGAGAGATTATTTGAAAAAACTAGTGCAAAACCAACATTTTACTGGGAAAACAACCCATTTTCAAAATTGGCCTTGGGAAATCACACATTTAAAGTGATATATTATGGGGACAGTTATTATCATGCATTCAATAAGACATTCAACTTCCTTGTAACCGATGTGGCAATATCCATTCCCGAGATAATCAATATTGGCCATGATGACTGCATAAGCGTAAAAACATCAAAAAACAGCAAAGGCAATGTTAAGGTATATATTGACAATAGGTTAATCGTCAATGAAAATACTGACGGTGAGGATTATATATTGTCTCTTGAAAACTATGTAAAGTATACCGATAATGAAATAAAAGTTGTTTACTCATCAAGCGATGCCTCACGAACAAAAACAAAGCCTCTTAAAATGACCTATGATTTGGAGCTTTGTATTGATGATTTCGTATACGGCAATCAAAATCTCTTGGAGCTCTATTTGCCGGACACATTAAACAATAAACTGCTAAAAATAACAATCGATGGCAAACAGTATCAATTCAAGCGATCAAGCACTGTAAACAACATGCTTGAACTTGACATTTCAAATTTCAGGGCAGGTACCTATACATTGTTCATGTCATATCCGGATGACGGGAAATTCTATCCGCTGAACAGGACCTGCAATTTCACAGTATATTATTCAATTCAT
>NZ_CACWEU010000271.1:0-2063 GCF_902760015.1 Candidatus Ruminimicrobium bovinum | reverse complement strand
GCTGACAAGCTCGTTGTTCTCCATCCAAGCCACGAAGGTGTGGCAGGTGGCGGGCACAGCGGTGAGAGTCACCTCGGTGCCTTCAGCAACGGGCTGGCCAAGAGCCACGTTGGCGGTCACTGAACCCATGGTGGGATCAGCGCTGCTGGCGTTAATAGTGTCGTAGATAGTACCGGGCAACAGCTCCTCGAAGTTGGCAACAACGTCGACGTTGGCCTCAACAGCGAAGGTGTAGGTCAGCTGGTTGTCGACCTCTTCGTTGTCGATGGTCCAGTTCACGAAGCGGTAGCCTTCAGCGGCTGTGGCGGTGAGGGTAACCTCGGTGCCAGCAGCAAGTTCGGTGAGGGTCTCGGGTTCGCTGGTAACAGTACCGGCATTCTCGGGGTTCACGCTGACGGTGACGTCGAAGTTAGTGAACAGCGGGGTGACGGCAAAGCGTACGCGGTTCTTCACGTCCATCGTGGTACCGCTATAGTTGCTCGGATCGGTGGGATCGTAGTTGGTGTTGTCGCTGTAGACGCGCAGAGCCTGCTCGCTTGTGGTGTTGAATACACGGCCGGCAAAACCACTGCTCCAACTTCCGGTGTTGTCATCAACGGCAAGGATTACGTTGCTCTGACCGTCGTAGGCAAACGGAGTGGCGAAAGTAATGGTGTTCCACTGGCCTGCGGTGAAGGTCACTTCGCCGCTATAGACGAGGTTGGCCTCGGTGACGGGCTCCCAGTCGTAGTTGTCGGCAAACGCAGTCTTGGTGGTGTTCACCATGTAGACATCGATGTTGCGAGTCTTGGTCGATCCACCGTTGTAGATATCAACGCTGAGGATGTTGGCGGCGGCGCCAATTTCTTCAGCAGTGTATATCTGTTGCGTCAGGCTGTAGTTGTAGTAAGTGTAGGTGGGCAGGTAGCTGTTGGTGGTGGTACCTTCGCCGATGCAGACCATGCCTTCGGGGCAGATCTCCGGAGTGGTGAAGCTCACCTGCGGAGCGGTCTTGGCGGTATCGTTGTCATCGCAGACGGCATACACCTTAACGGTGTACTGGGTCTCGGGGTTGAGGCCGGTCAGCGTGTAGGGGCTGGCGATATTCTCGTCAGTGATAAACACGTTGTTGACCATCACGGCGAAGTTGGGAGCATCGCTAACCCAAGTGAGGACGACACTGTTGCCGGTGTTGGTTGAGTCAACAACCGTCAGGTTCGTCACGGGGTAGCAACTCGGGGGAGTCATGAATCTGGCAGTGGCTGCATAAGGTGTGGTGTCGTTGCCACAGATTGCATACACAGCAACAGAGTACCAAGTCTCGGACTCGAGGCCAGTCAGCGTGTAGGGGCTGGCGATATTCTCGTCAGTAATATACTCGTTGTTGACCACCATTGCGAAGGCGGAAGCCTCGCTCTCCCAAGAGATGACGATGCTGTGGGCAGTGGTGTCAGAGAGCGTCAGGGTCGCCACGGGCAAGCAGCTGGGCTTGGTGGCGAAGGTCATAGTAACGGGGTGAGCGGTGTCATCCTCGCTGCAGACGGCATACACCGTGATAGTGTAGGTGGTATCGGCCACGAGGTCGCTCAGCGTGTAGCTGGTCTCGGTGTAAGCATCGTTCAGCACGCTGTCGCCCATCATCACGATGAAACTGGCGGCTTCGCCGGGGTTCTGCCAGGAGATTACAGCGCTGTTGTCTGTGATGGTCGAATCGGCGGCCGTCAGCTGGGCAACAGGCAAGCAGGTGGGCAGAGTGGTGAAGGTGACGTTCTCAGCAAAGTAGGAAGTGTCATTTCCGTCGCAGACGGCGTAGACAGACAGTGTGTAAGTGTGCTCGGGCTGCAGGCCGCTGACGGTGGCGACATGGTCGCCGCTGATAGTAACGGGCAGCACATCTTCATAGATCTTCACGGCAACGGCAGATGCATCGCCATACCAGGTGATGTCTGCTGTGGTGGCGGCGGGCTCGACGTGTACGCTGTCAACATCCGGGCAGGTGATAACGAGCGGATAGCCGAAACGTACGCGGTTCTTCACGTTCATTACTGTACCAGTGTAGCTGCTCGGTGAGGCGGGATCGTAGT
>NZ_CACWEU010000270.1:0-5542 GCF_902760015.1 Candidatus Ruminimicrobium bovinum | reverse complement strand
GGATTACATAGTCGATGGTAAGTTTGAGGAAGACAAGAAGAATCTTAGTTTAGCCTTTAGGGGTTCAGAGAACCAAAGGATATGGAAGAAGGAAGAGGAAGGATTTAAAGTAATTGATTTGGATAATGGTGACTCACGGTAGTCACCATTTTTTTCCGATATTTATTATCTTTTAATAATCGGATAATATTTATATATAGGTAATAAATAATATGAATACAGAGAATTTTATAAATAGGGCTATTGAAATATATGGTGATGAGTATGATTATTCAAAAACCATATTCGTTAATTGGGGCACAAATGTTACAGTTACTTGTAAAATGCATGGAGATTTCGAAATATCCCCAAGGCATCACATATATAGACATCATGGTTGCAGTAAATGCAGGGGAAAACATATATCTGATGCAAAAAAGCATACAAAAGAATTTATTATAGAAAAGTGTAAAGAGGTTCATGGTGATGAATATGACTATTCTATATCTGAATATACTGGTATAGATAAAGAAATGAATATTGTTTGTAAGAAACATGGAATATTCAAACAAACTCCATATAACCATATTCATAAAAAATGCGGATGTCCTAAATGCAGATATGAACGTTTATCTGATAAATATAGATTTGAAATTAATGAATTGATTGATAAGTTTAAGGAAAAACATGGAGATAAATATCAATATCCTTTTATAAATGAAGAGTATGTAAATAACAGAAGTTTTATTACTATTATTTGTCCAATTCACGGCTTATTCAAACAAAGTGTTATGAAACATCTTCAAGGACAAGGATGTCCATTTTGTAATGAAAGTAGATTAGAAAAAGAAGTTGCTATTTTTTTGGAAAAGAATCATATGAAATTTAAAAGACAAATGAAATTTAGTTGGTTAAAACTAAATAAATCTTTATCATTGGATTTTTATTTGCCAGATTACAATATTGCAATAGAATGTCAAGGTGAACAGCATTATAAACCAATTGAACGTTTTGGAGGAGAAGACGAATATAATACAATTGTTAAAAGAGACATAATAAAGAAAAAACAGTGTAATGATAATGGTGTTAAACTTTTATATTACACAAAATACAAAAACATAACTGGTGAAGATATTTATAAGAATAAGAATAAGTTGTTAAAAGAAATATTTAATTATGATATTAACTGAAGATGTTAAGTCTTTGTTTAGGACTGTTAGAACACTCTTGGGTGCGCCTATACGTTCAGTTCAGCTTGAGGACGAACAATTATGCGACTTATTAGATGTAGCAATAGGAGACTATTCTGAAAAGGTTCAGAATTGGGTTATTGAAACACAATGGCTGAATGTACAAAGTAAAGACCATATACAATTTGAAAATGCCAGTGAATTAGCATATGCTATGACAGTACGTACAATGGATTGGAGTAGAGATTATTCATATTGGTTTAGCCGTGAAGTCGGTCTTCAACAAAGAGGACATTATGAACTTAAGAAGGATTTTTTTCAAGTTGAGAGAGGTAAACAAGTATATGTTATTCCAGCTGGTCGTGAAATAAATAGGGTTATGTATGTCACACCTTCTACAACAAAAGCTGCATTGTTTGGTAATATTGGAGCATTGGATACTGGTATAGGTGGAGGTTTTTCTCAAATTGGTAATGTTGGTTATATGGGAGGATTAACAGGTTTTTATGTAGGTAGTGTTTATGATACTGCGCTGTTGGCTGCTGACTTGAAGTACAAGAATTCATTGCTTAGAGGTGACTTGGCTTACAAGGTAACGGCAGGACCAGAGGGGACACATCTTGTACACCTTCTTTCAACCCCAGGCTCACCACAATCATTTGGCGGTTTAGCAGCAGACGATGTTTGGGGTTGGAACAGATATGCAAAGTGTTATGTGTGGTATTATTATTATGATGTGTCTGGAACTGGAAATACCGATGAGTGTATGCTGGAGAATAAGGATGACGTTATCATCACTCCAGACCAAGTGCCACTTGATAAGATGAGGTATGAGCTGATGAACAACCCAACACAACAGATTATAAGACGTTTGCTTGTTGCGGAAGCAAAGATACTGCTTGGTATCATAAGAGGTACGTACAGTGGTGCTGTGAAGATTCCAGAGGCAGAAATGCAGATGGATTACAATATGCTACTTGAGCAGGGCAAGTCAGAGAAGGAAACGGTGCTTAATGAGTTGAAGGAAAGGTTGGAGAGAATGCTTCCTTGGAATTTGATTAAGAACCAGGTTGAAATGAGTGATAACCTTATAAAGGTACTCAAGAACAAACCACTTGGACTATTTGTTAGATAAAATTTTAAAAAAATATTAAAAATAATCGGGATAAAATTTGTTTATCTCGATTATTTTATATATCTTTGCGTATATAAACGTTTTTTAACATATGCAAAATAAAACAACAGAAGAATTTATAAAAGAAGTTGAAGAAAGATTTCCAGGTGAAGTTTCTTTTGAGAAAACTGCCTATACTGGCGCATATTCACCGTTAATAATGACTTGTTCTAAACATGGTGATATAGCAGTCGTCCCGCATAACGTCTTGAAAAATAATGCTGTTTGCGCTTGTCCTAAATGTGGAAGGGAAAAAGGTAACAATAATTCTAAACTAACAAGAGGTGGCACTAAAGTAAAATTTTTAGAGCGTTTATATAAACGTTTTCCTAACATTAAATATGATTTTTCAGAAGCTAAATATATTAATAGTAGAACTCACATGAAAGTTATATGCCATGAAAAGGATTGTAATGGTGTTGAACACGGTGCTTGGTTCATAAAACCAAGTAATTTATATACTGGCTACGGTTGTCCTAAATGTGGAAATGAAAAAAGCACCCAAGAACGTAGAATGTCTTATGAAGATTACTGTAAATTGGTATCAGAAAAATATGGTGATATATATGAGGTTGATGAAAATTCGTATCACGATAAAAGTAACTTAATAAAAATTTTTTGCAAAAAACACAACGATTATTTCACAACAAATAGTAGAGATTTTCCAAGATTTAATTCTCATAAATGTCCAAAATGTATAAATGATGAATTAGAAGAATACACTAACCCAACTAGTGATATAAATATTATAGAAAATAATGGCATATGGAAAAATGATTCTATTGAGTTTGATGAAGAAACGTGGGTAGATGTCTTAGGGTTTGAAGGGCAATATCAATGCAGTAGTGAAGGTAGATTTAAGAATATAAGTGTTAAAAATAAGAATGGAGAAAAAGCTAGAGACAGACTAATACGTGTTAGTTTTGCAAACCGTTTAGGTGCAGTGTGTTTAGGGGGAAAACTTTATTCTGCTAGCAGAAAGATATATGAAAGCTTTCATAAAATTAAACTACCTTCTGGATATACTCATACAATAGACCATATAGATAATAATGTTAGAAACAACAGAATATCTAATCTGAGATTAGGCGGCTCAATACGTGAGAATATGCTTAACAATCATAAAACTCGTGCGAAATTATCTGCAAGATGTGGTGCTATTGGTGTAACACCTATCTTTGATTTTGATGACTTACCAGGAGAAAAATGGGTTGATGCAATTGGGTATGAGAATTTGTACTCTGTATCTAATCTTGGAAGGGTTATGGCTAAAGAACGAACGCTAATTGAAAAAAATAGAAACGTAAAGAGAGTTAAAAGAAAGCATCTTATGAGACAATGTATCAAATATGGACAATATTACACATTGGGACTTATAGATAGTAACGGAAATCACAAAACACATTACACTCATAAGTTGGTATATGAAAGTTTTAATGGCAGAGTAAAGGATGGTAATCAAATTGACCATATTGATTCTAACCCCTTGAATAATAAATTAGAGAATCTTAGAGAAGTAACGCCACTAGAAAACGTTAATAACTCAAACACTAGGAAAAAAAGGAAGTCTCCAGAGACACATGCTGGAGTATTAGTAAAAAAGTTGGATTTACATGATAATGTTATAGTCACATATATGTCTATTAGAGAGGCTGCTAGACAAAATAATGTTGCTGTTACATCTATGTATAAATGGATTAGTGGCAAGATTGACCAAAAGAGAAATCGCCTTAAGGGATATTATTTCAAGGTTGAGGAGAATATTTAAAAAACGTTAAAAATCGGGACTATATTTGGTAGTCTCGATTTTTTTAGTTATCTTTGCAGCATAGAATTAAAAAAATAATTGAATTATGTTAGTTTGGGCTTTTAATAAAGATGAGAAATCATTTAAATTGTGCGGCACATATGAGACTCTGTTTTGGTCAAACAGGGTAGGGTGTGAAGAGAGCCGTGTTTATTTAGATGAATGCGACTATGAACTGCCTAAAGATATGGTTGAGAACCATTTTTCTGACTTACAATTTAACCCATTTACAGAATATAAGTTCATTGTAAACAAGGATAAGTTTGATGAGTATAGTGTACTTAGAAGCTTTCCAACTGGATATTTCTGTAGCTCTTGCATCGTTGACAATGATGGTAATGTATTAAAGAATAAATTCTATCCGCAATCAAGCAGTGCTGAAATAAGAATCCTAGAAGAACTTTTCAATTGTATTGGCTACGATAGTGTTGTTGGTAGGGTTGATTGGGTGGAGGCTAAAGAATACGAAAGAAAGGGCTATAAGCTGGCTTTATGGTATGGGGCAGCTAAAAACAATGCAATGTTTGTAAAAAAGAATGAAGATTAACAAATTAAATTAAAATAATATGACCAGAGAACAAGCAAAAAAGATTCTACTCAAGAGTGTAGAAAAGGAAATAAAGAAGCATGGTGAGAATACCATCGCAGTGATGTCACCGATGCCAGGCAAGAACTCTTGGACTTGGAAGGAGTACAAGGAGGCTATCCTTAATGACACCATCCTTGAGGGTACTGAGGATATGAATCCCATCGACTCCCTGTTGAGATATGAGGATTATCGTCTTGAGCGTGGTCTGAGAAGTATGGTTGACATATTTTTAAAGGAGAAATAATATGTGTAGGTTTTGTGAAGGAAAGAAAACCATTGGTAGAGAAGGTCGTAAGATTTTTATGAATGAATCTGGACAACTTGTATACCTTGGAGAGCACACCATATTTGGTGATGTCATTGGTAAGGTTAAGTTCTGTCCAGAGTGTGGTAAAACAATAAAAGAAAGTAAGGAAGGATAATAATATGACTGCTATTGAAATTACATTATGTGTTGTATCATGGATTGTTGGCACGTTCGTGTCATTGGTATTCCTGTATTATGCCAACAACAAGATAACTCTTGCTAATCTGATAGCATCAATATTGTTCTGGTGGTTTATCATACCAGGAATGATATGTGTCTTCTTAGCAATGGGGTTTGTATGGCTTTGCAGCAATGCGGATGAAATAGTCCTGTTGGAGAGAGACCACTGGTGGTTGTCCAAGGGAGAGAGAAAGATGCTAAAGGAGGAAAAGAAAAAAGAGAAGAAAGGAAAAGGTTTAACATTAAATAACATTTTAAGAAAATGAAAAAGTTTATCGGTTTATTCATGTGTCTGGCAATGGCAACAATGACCTAT
>NZ_CACWEU010000269.1:0-3520 GCF_902760015.1 Candidatus Ruminimicrobium bovinum | reverse complement strand
CATATTGATTGATTGTTTTCTTTTCTTCATCTTCTAAAGTGAACTCTAAAACTTCATTTGCATCTGCATATCTCTTACTTGCAAGAGCGAATTTCTCCTTTAATTCTCTTGAAGTTGATGTATCAGTTCCAAAAATATAGCTGATATCATTATCTACATTCTTACTTCCTAAGTTAAAGATACTATTTTTAATAACAATTCCTTTATTAAATATTGATACATCAGTTTTATCATGACCAATATTAACAATTGCCCCTAAAGATTCGTCTGTATCTTTTGTTCTCGCTTCAAAATAGTCACCAATGCAGTTAAATGTTATATCTTCTACAGTTATTCCAGCTTCATGGAATACTTTTAAATAATCATATATTTGTTTTTTAGGTGCAGTTGCAAGAAGTGCTTTTACTCCTAATTTATCTGACACTTGCCCTACTGGGTTCTTAGTGAATTTATCTTCTTGGATATTAAACATAATAGGTATTATTGATACCAATTCTTCGTTTTCAGGTATTTCGTTTTCTGCAGCATTTTGTAATACTGATACGATGTCTTTTCCATTGATTTCTCCATTTGTATCAATAGTACCTGATACTACTTTTATATTTCTATTATTTGAAGGTATTGTGATAACAGCTCTATCTATTCTAATTCCTAGAACTTTTCTTATTTCTTCAATTGCTAAATTAAGTGATCTTGTAGCCATTTCATCATCTGCTACTAGACCTTTTTTAATTCCAACTGATTTAACTGAAGCTGATGCTAAAACTTGAAATTTATCTTTAACTAATTCAGCTACAACTATTTTTATATTATCACTACCAAGATCAATACCTGTATAAATATTTCTCATATAAAAACACCTACTATTCTAACCATATTATACTAGTTACAAAAGAGAAAAACAAGATTTTATGCACTTCTCTAGAAAAAAGAAAAAGAGCTAAGCTCTTTTTTTAACAAACAACATAATGGTAAATATATCTTAAAAAAGTACCTAGATATGTTCCCATATTAAATATTGTAATCATCAATACATTCAATATATAAGTTATTATTGGTAATAATATAATACCTATTATTATTTTTTTATAATTATATATTTTTTTGATTATACTTTGCATATATGTTTTTCTTTTATTCTTCTAATTGATGAACCTAGGCTTCTACCTATATTAAATAAAGTTTTAACAGCATCAGTAAAGGCATTTATTAAAGTACCTGTTAATGAGTTGCCACCTTCTATATTTTCTAATTCTTCTCTTTTTAAATACCTAGTCATTACATTTCTCCGGATTAACGAATCCATCAATTACACCAATTAAGAATAATATTCCTCCGACTAAACCTAAGCCTCCAAATAAAGATAATCCCCCTCCAGTTATTTGTCTTAATTCTTTTTCATTAGAATGTTTAATACTTCTCATCTCCTTTTATTGTTCTAAACAAATATTCTAATAGTGTTTCTTTATTAATAATTATTTGATATTTAACAATTTCATTTTCTTTTATTTTGTTATCTTTTAATAGAAGTGTTACTTTTTTATAATAGTTGTTATCTATAAGATAATCATCTATTTTTTCTATTTCGTAAGTAAATGTGTTCCTTTCAATTATTATTTTATTATTTTCTTTTATCTTATTAACTCTATCTAAATCAATTAATACTTCTATCTTGTTATTTATTACTTTTGATATTCCAAAATAATAGTCTTCAATCTTATTGTTTTTAATAATAATTATCAATAAACATAAAATCAAAATAGATACTACTTTTATATATTTGAATATATCAACTTCCATATTTCTAAAATCTCTTTGAAAACTAACTAAATCCATAATCCTCCAAGTTACAAACTTCGTCATATAAATCATTATTATCAAATCTATGAGAGATAACAATAATTGTTTTTTCTTTGAAATAATTAAAAATATTAGTTAATATTTTTCTTTCTTTATCTACATTAATTTCACTGAATGATTCATCTAAAATAAAGATATTACTATTCTTTAGGAATGCTCTTGCAAGTATTACTCTTTGTCTTTCTCCTCCACTTAAATTGCAAGCATTTTCATCAAGAATCATATTGTATCCACTTGGATTATTTGATACAAAATCATTAAGAAGCATACACTTACCAATATCATATATTTTGTTTTTGTCACGTGTATTTTTTATATTTAAATTTTCATACAAAGTATCATTAAACAAATATTCATCTTGAGAAACATAAGTTATTTGTTCTCTTAAAGACCAAAGATTTATTTCATTTATATCAAGATTTCCTATTTGAATTTTTCCTCTTTGTATTTCTAAATATCCTGATATTAGCTTTGCCAGTGTACTTTTTCCACTTCCTGATGATCCATGTATCAGAATCTTCTTTCCTTCTTTAAACACAATATTTAAATTATTAATAACTTCTTTTGTACCATATTTATAAGATAAGCTTTTAACTATTACATCACCTTTTATATTTCTTAATGGGTTTAAATCAAAATATATCTTTTCTTCTTTTATATTTAATAGTTCATTAATTCTTTCTATTGTTAATTTAATTTGTTTATTCATAATTGTGAAATCTAATATATTTTTTAATGAACTCATATGATAAAAAATTATACTGTTAAATGTTATTAGACTTGAAAGCTTTAAATCTCCTTTTAATACTAATCCTCCTCCAATAAAAAGTATTAATAAGGATATTATTGATGTTGTTATATTTTCTATTAATTTTTTATTTGTAAGTTTATTTGAAAAGTTATAATTTGATAATAAAAACTTGTTATAAATATGAGAGAATTTTTCTTTAATTTTTTCTAAAATGTTTAAACTCTTGATAGTATTTATTCCATTTATTAATTCAATTATATTTGAGTTTACTTTAGCATTATTCTCTTTTAATTCTCTTATATCATGGTAGATGTAATTGTTATAAATTAAGGTTATTAAAGAAGATATAATTATTATTCCTAATGTGAATAAAGTTAGTTTAATGTTAATAAAAAATAAAGTTATTATTGAGACAATAAATATTAATAGATCTACTAATACAGTTATTAATAAATTACATATTATATTTTTTAAATTGTCTAAATCAGATATACGAGATAATACTTCTCCAGTAGTTCTATTTTTAAAATATAAATGAGGAAGTGAAAGAATATGATTTAAAGAATCGTTGATTAAAATACAATCTAGTTTTGTACTTATAAAATTCAGTAATTTTTCTTTTGAGTAATCAAGAGTATTCTTTATTAAATAAATGAATAATAAGATAGTAATTAACGGAAGTAAATTATTTGATGAATTTAAGTTTATAGATCTTTCTATTACAAATTGAAATTCAAAAGATAAAATTATACTAAACAATACAAATAGAATTGAAAATATAATAATTGTTAATAAAGAATTTTTATGAAAGAAAATAAATTCATTTATTTTGTTTTTTATTAAGTTTTCTTCTTTTATAATTGGGATAATTTTATTAGGAATGAAGTATATAAAATTTCTTGAAGATAT
>NZ_CACWEU010000268.1:0-2065 GCF_902760015.1 Candidatus Ruminimicrobium bovinum | reverse complement strand
CGTTGAGCCCGATGGGACGGCCAGACGACGTCACGGCGTAGCTCATGGCGCACTCGCGCGTCACGAGGCGGACGTCTTTCAGCGGTTCCGCTACCGTGACAGAGCCCTTCTTCGTTTCGTCAAAGTTGACACGGCGGACGTTCGGGGCGCTTAGCGAAAGCTTCCAGCCGACGTTCGCCAGCGACAGAACGGACAAGGAGGCAGCGGATGGAGGCGGCAACGCTCCCGCAGGGAACCTCGCAACTCCCCGCCCTGGCAGCTCAAACACCGTCCGTTCGCCTTTCCTCTCGGCGACAAGCGTCCGCATCGTGAACGGCTGCAAGTTGAGGACGGCCGATGAACCGTCCGTGAAAGTCCGCACAAGGAGATTTTTCGCGAATGCGCCATCCTGCTCGAAAACGGAAAACGTCGCCGGCAAATGTTCGCGGCAAAGCGCAAGGACGTGAGCCTCGCGCAAATCGGACTTGCCGGTGCGTTCTTCCACGACGAGTCCATCCTCGCGGCACGAGAACACGAGCGGCAAGTCCGTCGGCTCGTCTTCGTCGACGAGCCGGCATGTGACCTGGCTCGTCTCAAGCAATCTCAGGAGACCGAAGAAACTCGCGTGCAGATCGTAGTAGCCGCCGACCTCTTTTGGGCGCTGAAACGCCCGACTGGCCGCCGCGCGTCTCGGGTAGCGCACGGCCACCTCGCGCTCCGCAACGGTTTTCCTCGCCCATTCCGCGGCAACGCGCGCCTCGTCGGCAAGCAGATGCGCATACCGCTCGTACCAGGGGTGTATCTGCCCGGCCGGCGCAAGATAGCCGTGCTTCTCGACAAGTCCGCGCATGTCCATCGCGTCCATGCTGGTGACATAGTGGTCGATGCCGTGAAACGCGCACAGCCACATTACGAAGCGCAGCGTAGCCGGTACATGCGTCGGAGGGCCGCATGCGAAGAGTTCCGCAAGACCGCCGTTCCCCCTGTGCAGAATCGCCTGCCGCGCCAGGTTGTACGTCACCCATTCGATCAGCGGGTCTGCCGCCGGATCTGGATCGATGGCCGTGTAGACCTCGTCAATGCCGGGCAAGGACTCTCCGCGCAGGCAGCGAATCGGATTTCCGTTGTATAGAACCGATCCGTAGATGAAGTTCTCGCAGATCGCATGGCCCGTGAGCAGGATTCCATGTCGGTCGCACCACTCGCGGATCTGGTCGAAGTAGGCGGAGCGAAAGCGCTTGCCCATGAGATCGAGATATACGGCCCAAACGTCGCCTTTCCTCGTCGTCAGCCATTCCTCGACGTCGCCCTTGAGAGATCGACCTGTCGCGGCACGGTATTCGTCCTCCAGTCCGGAATACCTGCGGAACGAAACAAGCGGCTTTCCCTCTGGGAAGGCGACGCGGACCGGATGCCCCGGCTCGTCGGTGAATATGCCGAGGATCGTCTTGTTGGCGAACCACCTGGCAAGGCGCTTCGCATAGGCTTCGTGCGTCAATTCGACAAACCGCCTCACGGCTGCGGGCTCGCATACGTTCACCCATCCGGCCGGGGCAAACGCGCTAGTCCAGCGAAACGATCCGTCCGGGTTGCGGAACACTCCGTACTCTGCATAGCGCCACGCGTCGCTTTCGTTCGGCACGCGCCCCTTGCACGTTCCGCTCGGCCAGTTGTACTCGTCGTAGAGCCACACCTTCATGCCTCGCCTTTCGGCCTCGTCGCAGAGCCATTCGCACACGGTCAGCCACTCGTCGCCCATGTACTCGAGCTCAAGTCCGCTTCGCGCGTAGACCAGGAAAGACTCTATGTGCTGTTTTTCAAAAAACGCAACCTTTGCGCGAACCTCCGCCTCGGCGGGCCTGCCCGTGACGGCGAGAAACGGGATCATCCCGTCGCCACGCACGGGGCGACTTCCTTCGGCCGCAGCAGACAGCGGAAAGACGATGCCGACGGCTACCGCCAGCATCGTCGCCAAGATACGGCCGCCCACTCCGACTACGAGCTCCATTGCGCCAACAACGTCCTGTCGGCGGCTAATAGCAGATGACGACAAACCCCTTGGCCCTGAAATTGGCGAAGATGGTCG
>NZ_CACWEU010000267.1:0-4015 GCF_902760015.1 Candidatus Ruminimicrobium bovinum | reverse complement strand
ATCCCGACATCATCGACCGTCAGGGCGGAAGCCTGTTTGACGAAGAATCCGTTTTTAAAACGAAAGACGGCAAAACCGTCCGCATGGCAATCATGGTAATTGCCCCCACCGATGAAGAAAGCACGGCATGGGCGCAGGCGGTGCTGTATGACGAAAACGGCGGGGAATTGGGCTTTACCGACCCCGAATATGAAATTCTGGGTGAATGGGAATTGGAATCCGGTGATGATGTGTTCACCGTAATCGTGGAAAACGAAAAACGGTAAGGAAGGAGATTCTTTTATGGAAAAAACTGCATTGGTAACCGTGTTCTACGGGGATGTGGAAAAAGCCGAAGGCTTTGAGTTCGGTTTTTCAAAAACCGGATATTATCTGACCGATTTCACCAAGTGCGAGGAACGGCGGTTTCCATTCCGTTATAAACACCTTTTTGAACCGCTGACGGAATACCGCCATACCCACCCTGCCCTGACCGGCCACCTTTCGGATTTTGTCCCCGATTGGAAGACCGTCCCCACAGGAAGACGGAAATACTTCCTTTCCTTTGCGGGACGGGATGCGGAAATCGGACTTTTCCGCGAACCGAGGATGCGTATTTTCAACAGACAGCGGGAAGAACGGGTATCCCTGAATGTATGGGTGAACGGAATCCTTGTATTCACCTGCCCCGTTATTGCATAAGATAAGGAGACATACCATGAAGAAAAAAGACTATCATATTTACCCTGTGCAGATTACGCGGGAATCCGTGTACCGCTATATGAATGAACACCCCGTCACCCTTGACGTGATGAAATGTATGCAGTATCTGTGCGGTCGGTTGAACGGGCTTTCCCGCATCTATGAAAACGACCTGACGGAAGAAACGGGCGACGCAGAGACCGCAGAAACCGTCGGCACGGTCGTTTCTACCCTGATGGGTACGGACAGGGACATCTTTTGGAACAACACAGATGCGTGGCTGCGTGCCACCCAATACCTGTCGGACCTCTTGTCTGCCGTCAGCAAAGATTGGTGCGATGCCGTGTTCGTCTCCGGCAGCCATTACCACGAGTTTGAACAGGTCGTCCGTTTCATAACGGACTACTTTACGGAATCCCCGACAGGGGAAACGGAATGCGGAGAGTAACTCCCCCATCCCTTTTTGTTTACTTGTTTTTCCAGTGTGCATTTGCGTATTGACAATTATAATAAATTATTGTACAATGAATTTAGTGAAAGACACAAACATCAAACTATTTATGAAAAGGAGAAAAAAGCATGGAAAGTAAACTGTATTCTATCGGCGCGTTTTATCGGAGTGAGTTGGAAAAGGTGTTCCACATCCCGCCTTGGCAGCGGAACTACGGATGGAGAGAGGATAATGTGGTCCGTTTTCTGACGGATATGATTAAGGCTTCCAAACGCCTGTCGGAAAACTACAGCCACTTTATGAGCCACATCACCTGTTCTGACATCAAAGAGCGCAATCTGGTTCAGATTACGGACGGACAGCAACGCCTTATCACCATTATGCTGACGGCATTGGCCATCCGCGATGTGGCGAAAGTGTACCAAAACAAAAAGACTGGCAAGTATGGTCTTAAAGCTTTGGTTGACAGGGCAGAAAACTACATCTTCTGTTATATGGCACGTACCGGCAAAAGGATGTTGAAAATTACCCTGAACCGTGATGACGAGGATGTGTTGCTCAAACTGGCGGAAGAGAAGGCGCCGGTGGACGCTATCCTGAACTCTATGCCGAAAGAACGCAGGGTTTCCTGTCATATCGCCCATAACTACAAAAAGCTGTACTTGATGGTCATGGATTATGCCCGCAAAGGCGGTGACCTGCTTGACCTGTTCGAAGCGATTGATAACGCAACGATAAACGTTATCTTCTGTTCTGCGGAAGATGCGCAACAGATTTACAGCGACATGAACTCCACCGGTGTACCGTTGGACGCCGCTGACCTGGTCAGGAACTATATCTTTGCCAGATTTCCCGTACCGCAACAGCCTGTCGTATATGACAAGTATTGGCTGCCGTTGGAACATTTCGTCGGTCGTACCCATATGGTAGAGTTCCTTATTGACACCATGATGATATTGGGCGAGTTGAACGGGTTTGCACCGAAAGACGGGAAAATGCAGTGGAACAAAGATACCCTGTTCTCCCGCTTCATCCTTTATTGTGAGACGGAAGGAATGAAAGGAAATGATTCCGTAACCGTCGGCAAATGCGTCGGATTACTTGACTCCCTGTTGCAGTTTGCCCGCTTGTATAACAAGAACCTGTGCTTTGACGAGGACTTCAATTTCTATAAGGCAAGCCCGTTACAGAGGAAGCTTTATGAGATTGAATATATCCTCGGCGGACAGAAAGGCAACTGCACCATCTTATACCTGCTGCATCTTCAGGAGATTGGCGTTATCTCCGTCAACACCCTGATGAACGCACTGGATGCCCTGTTGGTCGGACAGTGCCGTGCCAAAGTGATACAGGCATTTAAGGGACAGCAGCGTTCCACCGCCTTTTCCATGATGCGTAACCTTATCCGCGAGGTACAGGCAGGAAAAGCGGCCACCCTTGACGACTTTGTGTGGACGAGCATGACCGGCGGGACCGGCGTGACCTTTATCCCTACGGATGAAATCGTCATGAACTTCCTGACCGTCAACCCGCAGGGACGGGGCTTCTACCGTACCGTCAGCCGCGGGAAAAAAGAGTTCATGCGTTACCTGTTCTACCGTGTGAACTGCGCCACGGGCAAGACCCCTGATGTGGACTTTAAACAGGTCGCAGTGGAACATATCGCCCCGCCGAACACCCCGAGCCTGTGGGCGAACGCAAAAGATGCGACCAAAGGCAAGAACATGGGAGACTATGTGGACTGCTTCGGTAACCTTGCCCTTGTCACCAAGGAAAGTGATTCCCGTAAGTTTGCGGACAAGGCAAAAGAGTACCGCAAGTCCCTGTTCCCCTGCACCAAAGACATCGGGAAGCATAAGGAATGGACAACCAAGGACATTGAAAACCAAAACAAGGTTTACGCCGAACTGTTCATCAAGGCGTTCCCGATTCCCGACAAGTACAAAAAAGACTAACCTGCGAGGAAAGGAGATACGGGGCTGTTTATACAGCCCCGCACCTGTCTTATGAACGAAGATAAAAAACTGCTTTTCTCCGTCCTGAAAGAACTGGACGACTCCCCCTATAAAGATTTCCCCTACTTGTACTCCGACAGGGAGAAAATTCCCGCATGGGAAGAATATCTGCAAGGGATATTAAAAAGCAAGCTGTATATCGCATTGCAGATGGGCATCCGCATCTCCGGCTTCGTTCCTTTCGGTTGGACGGAAGGCGAACTTTTTTCGGAAACCTATAACAATGAAGTTATCCTGAACGGGTGGGAATACACAAAGGACCTGCCCAAGTTACCGAAAAACGATATTTCCGTCCTGCATACGGTCAACCGTATGATTCCCCGCAACTATGCCGACCATAACCGGAAAATCCTGTACCATATCATCGCCGTCATCTTCGGTTTCCGTAAGTCCCGCCTGTCCAACGGGTACATCAGCCGTCAGGATATTTATACAAATTTCCTGAAGCAGTACCTGAAAAGCGACGACTCCTGTTACCAGAAAGCATGGAATCTGATGGAACATGCTTTGCCGGATACCCATTGGACTGTCCGAAAAAACGGAAAGGGAGATTATCCGTTCCTGCTGAAAACCGAATGGAACGGGAACACCTTCGTCCTGTTCACTTCCTACGACCGAAAAGCGGTAACGGAACGAAAACGGTTCGCCGACCACCTTCTGAAGACGCTTGCCATCGTGCCGTCCCCCATTACGGAAATAACCTGCGGGTAATGCACGCAAACAAAGAGTCCGCACCTTCCCGTGCGGTCTTTTTTGTTTTTGCGGATAGGAAGAACAGGCTCGTCGCAATGGTATAATAAATCGGACAAAATTTACCGAAGGAGGTCTTTTTTATGGCTTTTATATCGAAAGAAACGGCAGAAGTCTT
>NZ_CACWEU010000266.1:0-4921 GCF_902760015.1 Candidatus Ruminimicrobium bovinum | reverse complement strand
TTTTTCGGCAAATATGGTATATTTAGGGCATGAACATTTATGGCCCATGGACAAGCAGACTGATTAACGCCTTCGCCGACTACACCTTGTTGAAGGAAGTCGGTACCCGTATCGTGTCCGTCGAGGACTTGATTACCTCTAACGCCCACGACAAGGCACTGCTCAGAAAAATCAAATCCAACTCCGTGTCCGAAATCGGACTGCTCACCCAGCTCTACGAGCAGTTCATCCGGTACCGCAACGACATCAACAAGTACGAACCGCTGAAGTACCATTACCTCGTCATTGCGATGATTGATACGCTGTCGTACGACATCCTAGCAATTGACCCCCGTACCAAGCACACGTTCGACATCGTTGTGGACAACAAGTATCCCAAGTCCAACGAGGCCAACAGGATTCTGAAGGATTTCCGTGAATCCACCCAGTTCGACAAGTACGTGTCCAAGATTATCTTTGACGCCATATTCTACGGGAAATTTTTCTGCGAGTACATCCGTGACAAGCAACGTCATATCGTAGGCCTGAAGGATACCGCCCAACCGGGTTCCATCTTTACGATATCGTTGGACGGCTTGGGCGCAAGGCCGATGTATTACAAGATGTCCGCAGCCGAAATCAATACCATCGAGCAGCTCGACAACAAGGAAATTATCTGTCTTGACATGCAGAGCGACAGGTCCCGTCTGTCGCTGAACCCGATGACAATCACGATGGAAGGCCGCGATTCCATTATCGCCCAGACGGGCAGCATCGGCAGGCCCTATTGTTTTGAAATCTACGATAAGTTAGTCGGGCTAGAGATGCTTGAGCAGTTGGACCTCGCATCCATCAATGCCGCCCTCCAACGCAATTCCCTTGTTTCCGTTACGGCACCCGACGGGCTTGACCTTGAACAGCTCAAGGAATTTACAGCCTGGTACGAGAAGGTCATCAACAACACGGGTGATGAGACTGTCAATACCTACAATCTCGGTGCCATCAAGATGTACGCAGCCGAGGCCACCAAGCTCCGTGTCGTCCCCCAACAGAGCCAACGCGGGGCCATTGCCCCCTCGCTCAACGCAGCAGCCGATTCCACGGTGGCCGGACTCCCCGATAGGGTGGAGAAGCAGCGCAACCTCATCCTGGACATCAAGGCCATCCCGCCCGAGTTCATCTTTACGGGACGTGACGAGACCAAGCCCGGTGGTTCGCTCAGACGTTACGCCCGCTACGCCCGACAGGTCAAGGCGGGTCAGTTCGCAATAAACGAGTTCATCTCGACCATTGCAACCGACCTCCTGGCATCTTACGGGTACGATGTCCGTGGCCATCTGAACGTGATGCAGTATTGCGCCATCAACACGTCCGAACTCGACCGCCTGGAATATGCGGACGCCTCGGCTACTGTAATCTCCAACATCTACAATACGTTGCGTGATATTATCTCTGACGAGAAGATTCAGCCGTTCGTCAATAACGAGGAATACGCAAGGTTTATGGAATCGCTTATCGACGCCTTGGCGGGTGCCTCCCAAATCATCAATGTGCCCGATACAGACAAGCCGCACGTACGTCCGTCAAAGCAGGTAGACTAGAACCATGGCAAAGAAGGGTCAGATATACATCGGGGGCGTACCGATGTCCGCCAAGAAGTACGCAGAGGCCCGTGCATTCAATATTGGGGCTTCCAGGTACATCAAGGCACGCAGACAGGCGCGTGAGCGTGCCCGTCAAATCCGCGAGAAAATCGGCCCGCAGTCTATGGAGTGGGTACAGAGCGCACTATTCCTGTACGCCTGCAAGAAGAACAGATTGGAGAAGGACTTGCGCAGGGCGATATGGGCCTACACGTCGGCCATGGTGACCAAGTTGGAAGATTTCGTGACCAATGCGGAGAAGGTGGCGCAGCGGGAGAATATTGCGGACTCCTTCCATTGGGTAGCACTGCAACTGCGCAGCGCCGTCCGCACCCACATGAAACTGTTGGACATGTTCAAGGACGAGGAAATCGTGATACCACCCGTGACGAACGCAGGCCGGGACATCCGAAATATCGTGCACAGGCCAAACGACAGGGACAGCTACGAGTCCATGTCCTATATGCTTACCACGTTCCGTCAGAAGAACCCGGAGGCCGAAAGCCTCGTACCGAAACCGGATGACGATACCCCGTAGTCGGTATCCTCTTGCATTGCCACCGATATTTTATTATATTAGAATCTAAGGACATATCGGAGCGACCACTTGAAACTGGCTGATAGACAATGCAATCAGGAGAGTGGCTATGTCTCGCAATGTTCCGCATCGCAGATGGACAGACACCGAAAAGAAATGTGTAGAATGTGGCGATGTGCCCGAAGGCCGTACCTACTTGCAGGCGGCATCGTACGCGCACAAGCACGGGATACCCTGGAAGGAATTACGCAAGGGCAAGTGCAAATGGTTCTGGTCCCCGACCGAGGATGCCACGTTGCTTGCCGGCAACGTCGTACCCGACCGCTCGTGGGAGAGCATCCGGCAGCACAAGGAACTGCTCGGGATACCGAGGGAGGCGAAACCCCGATACTCGGACTACGTGGAATTTTCCAAGTACAACAGGACCGCACCGAAAGTGATATCGAGGAATAAGAATGGCTGATACGGTTAATCCGTTCGACGTGCTGCATTCCCTGTTGGACCCTAACGCCACGTTCGAGGACAACGTGGCACGGATACAGGACCTGTTGGAGTCCGGAAAGCTGGACTTGCAGTTGGTGGCGCGCCTTCTCGTGGAGGCGGATGTCATGCCCGTCCTCGCAGCAAACAATTATCATCTGAACATGGACTTGAAAAAACTCTCCCGACAGTTGGAGGTGGCGGATGCCTGTATACGGGACTACTCCGAGCAGTTCAAGGAGATGGCCGTGGCAAGCCAGGACGGAATTACTGCTGCGGACGAAAGACAGGAGGCGTGCAGGATGCTCAAGTTCCCGAACGGGGAGTTGGTGAACTAGCCTATGGTATCTTGTTATATACATACCCGGAGGTAAATATTATGGCCCGAAGAATTGTAATCGACATCGAGACTGTACCGAGACCCGGAATCATGGACACGTGGTATCCGCAGTGGGCTTCGGAAAAGTATCCCGGAAAGGAAGGGCAGGATTTGGAGGACATGGCTGCACTCCATGGCGAGTTCGGCATGATTACCGCCATCGCCTATGCCAACGCCCTTACGGACGAGGAACCGATGGTGTTCACTGCCGGCTCCTTGGAAGAGGAAGCGGAGATGTTGGAGGAGGTCTATCCAACCCTGAACAACATGGGCGTGACGCTCATGGGTCACAATATCAAGGGATTCGACATTCCCTTCTTGGCCAAGCGTTATATTGCGCAGTGCAATCGTCTCCCGTGCAGTCTCAACGTAGGTGGCCGGAAGCCGTGGGAAGTCCCCCACAAGGATACGATGGAAATCATGCGTTTCGGGGGAGGCCCGTCCATGTCGCTCCGCTCCGCATGTCTCCTGTTCGGCATCAAGGACCCGAAGGAAGCCACGTGCGGTTCAGAGGTAGCCGAACTTTTCCGACAGGGAAAGATTGCGGAAATCGGCCAGTATTGCGCAGGCGACGTGGTTGCCGAACGTGCGCTTATCCGTAAACTTTCAGACGTTATGTAACCGGAGTTGTGTAATTATGAGAAACCTTTATATAGGTATCGACAATGGTACATCGGGGTCTATCGGTTGGCTTGGCGAGGATGTTGATACGGGTTTCGCAGAAACTCCGAAGTTTGAAGAGCAGTCCTATACGAAAGCCGCCAAGAATATTACCCGCATCGACCGTAAGGCTCTTCGTGAATTGGTCTTGAAGATTTTGGGCGAACATAAGCCCTATGAAGCCCTTGCAATATTGGAACGTCCCCGTGTGAACCCGAAACAGTTTGTAACTACTCTTTCGGCTATGAGGGCTTTGGAAGCAACCCTTTGTGTTCTGGAAGATTTGGGTGTTCCACTAACCTACACGGATTCTCGCCCGTGGCAGAAGAAAATGTTGCCACAGGGTATCAAGGGTTCTGCTGAACTCAAGAAAGCATCCAAGGAGATTGGTTGCAGACTGTATCCGCAGTTTGCCGAAGCCATCCGAAAGCACAAGGATGCGGACGGTCTGTTAATAGCAACTTGGGCAAGTCGGGAACGATTATAAGGAGCCTTTATGAAAGACATGACACTACAAGACTTGACTACTACTCCGGTAGACATCGAGACGTTCATCAAGGACCCCGAGTATTTGGGGGCCTACTTTACGGACGTGTATCCCTATTGGGTTGACAAACTCAAATCTATTTATGCCGACCCGTTACACCCGAGCTGCGTGGAAGTCCTGTTGGCGGGTAGTTACGGGACCGGACGGACTACTGCGGCAGTCATAGGGTTCCTGTACGACCTGTATATTCTTACATTGGTCAATAATCCGCATGAGGTATGGTCGTTGATGCCTAATACGTCCATTAATTTTGCCATTGTCGGCCATAATGTTAATGGTTGTTATAGCGACATGATATTGGACGCCCTGTCGCTTTCCCCGTATTTCCGCTCCAAGATTCTGCCCGGAAAGGGTGCGGTATTGCAGGACAACATGTTCGCCAACGGAATCGGCATTATGTGTATCCATCCGTCGGATTTTAGCGTATCTAGCTTTCTCGGAAAGGCCATAATCGGTGCGATATTCGAGACCGATACGGGGGATTGTTCTCCCGATTCGGCCTACGAGAAAACATACAGCACTTTGTATAGACGGTTTTATGCCCGGTGTGTAAACCAGGAGGAAATATCGACTTGCCGCCTGTGGATGGTATCTTCTGCCGAGGGACTGCTTACATCGTTCCTTAAAAGTCACGTGGATACTATGCTTGTTAGCCCCGTGTGTGAATATATTGCACCGTCCATTTGGGATGTCCA
>NZ_CACWEU010000265.1:0-2248 GCF_902760015.1 Candidatus Ruminimicrobium bovinum | reverse complement strand
TGCCAACTGTTCAAAAGCAAGTGCAGTCATTTCCTTTGTCTCACCCTGGAGTCCTTCTATGAAACCAAGCTTATCCCATCTTTCGACGTATTCATCAAGCTTCTTCTTCCAAGGCTCATATGTCTTCATTCTCTCAATATTGTCGAAAACATGTTCTCTCATGAAACGGTAGTCAATATCTCCAACATTTTCACTTAGAATCATTTCATCAATTTTATTCATTTTCTTGCTTTTTAACTTGTCTTATTAACTCTTCCATTTCAGCCTTTCTCTTATCTAGTACTCCATGAAGATATGAAAGGAATTCCCTCTCTGTATCCTCATATGAGAACTTTGAAAGTACCTTCTTGCTCTCTTCCTCAAGAACAGGAGGTATCTTGTCTGTTATCCACGAACGTACAACGCTTGCAAGCTGCTTGTGAAGCGTGTCAAAGTCATTGAACCACACACAACAATTTGGAAGCTCATCATCATCAGCCCAATCAAGGACTGTGTTAGGAGTTTTTACCATAGTAATGCTTCCACTCTTCATTGCCTCAAGTGCTGAATACATAACACTAGCTGAATCATCGACAACAATGGTGATAGCACCCTCACGTAATGCTGTTGCAAAGTCCTCCTTAGAAAGGTTTCTAAGCTCCTTGAATGACACCCACTTGAAGTACGGATACTTCCAGTAGAACGGCTTAACGATTCTCTTGATGTCAGACTGGTCTTTTGCAATGACATTGATTATCATCTTCTTAGGCGTGATGGTGTTGCCGAATATCTTTGAGAGATAAGGGTTAACCTTTGTGAGCTTAACGTATGGGAAAGCCTCAGTAAGCTCAGCAGCCTGGTAGTTTGAGTTGGTGATACCCTCCATGATGCCGAAATCACCCCACTGTGCTGCGTATGGCATCTGCTCAACAACGTAGTCATAGTTCTGGAGAATAACGACTCTCTTACATGGAAGATTCTTTGTCTGGTTCATAACCTGGGAATAAATCTCTGGAATGAACAGCACGTCAGAAGGTGATGTACCAACCTCTCCCTTATTAACGTTGTAGTGTGGCAGGTTGGTGTATTCCTCACCAAGCCAAGCACCAACGCCTACGAATTCCTCCTCAGTGTGGAGCATGCTAACGTCGTACCCGTCTTCCTTTGCTATCAATGCAAGGTTGTAAATATACTCAAGACTTCCGCTTGGTACTCCCTTTGTATCGATTACGAAGAAGAACACCCTGTTTTCCTTCTTGTCTATCTTAGTAATCTCTTTGTTAATGTTCTCGATTACTATCTTGTTCTTATCACTCATCGTTATCTTGTTTTAGCTCTTTTATTAGTTCGTATGCCTCCATTGTGTTAATTGTAACCTCCTGTCCAAGTGTAAGGGCTGTAAGGTCTTCAACGGAGTCCATAATATCAATGAACATTTTAATCATGTCATACTTGATTGAGAACTTGCTTACGTCGTCCTTGATTTTCACTTCCTTCACCTCCTTGGTATTAGGAATCATCTTATCCTCTTTCTTGTCGTAGATGAAGTTTTCTGTAATCTCTACCTCGCTTGTTCTCTTGTCAGCGTCCCCGAAGACGAACTCACTGATTTTGTTAATGTCAAATATAAGATTGGTCTCCCCTTTCTTCATAATAAAATTGTTTTAAAAAATTATCATCGTCAATTATTTCACTCAGATTATCATAATTTGACATCGCCTTGTCTTTGTTCTTCTCGTTGAACTCCCTGTTGATAAGGACAATGTGCTTACCCTCTGGTATCTCTTCCTCGAACATCTGGTTGTTTGCTGTGATTACCACATCGCACTCCTCCCATACCTCTGATACTTTCTTTGGGAAAAATACCTTTCTAACCCTTGCTCCTATCTTACTTAAGAAGAAGAATGTAGACTGAATTGTAAGTGCCTCCTCATTCAAGCTGTAGAACACTATCCTAATGTCCTCCTCCTCTATGTTCGTGATGTCAGTAAGCCAGTTTGTAATCTTCACTGCCAGTTTCTTCTCAGTCGTACCAGCGCATCCGAATATCTCATAAGGATAATCTATGTAGATGAAATTGTTCTTCTCTTTCTTGCTCTTGAACTTGCAATGTTTCTCAATAACATCTACCCTGTCATCCAATTCGTCCAAGTCCATTGATGGGTCGAATTCCTTTGCATAGTATTTCAGAATCTGTTTATTAATATTTCTAACAACATGATTCAGTTCTATTCCTATTGTAATCATATATAAAAAATAACACTTTTTA
>NZ_CACWEU010000264.1:0-6037 GCF_902760015.1 Candidatus Ruminimicrobium bovinum | reverse complement strand
GGGTGACGAAGAAATGCCCATCGTTCGATGCGCGATCGGAATATCAGGACCTTCAGCCCTTGATACTGGAACAGTAGAACGTAGCGCCTATGCGGCCCTTATGAAACCCGCCTCTTCACGATTGATGTAAAGGGGCGGGTTGTTCATTGAGTCCGTATTCAACATACATTTACATAGCCACTATCATTATATTACCATCACCGACGTAATAAACCATTGGCAACATATCTGAGGGCATATTTTTATGAATCCGACATTCATTGCTTCCCGATGGTAGTTCCGAAAGTTTCCTCATATCTTCCTGTATAATGGGACGTCTACGAAAAACAAAATTCTGATAATTCCTGTCTTCATTAGCAAAATCCTCAGAATCAAAACACGGATATGGCATCCACATCTCACCAACATGAATCTCACAAGTTTTCTTTGGGTCTCGCTCATTTGCCTTTCCACGTGAATAATCACGGTAGAGCGACATTTCTACATGCTCTTTTATGTCCTGAAGACCATGAAACACATGTTCTAAAATCTCTACATCATCAGTTATAAAATATCGTTTAATTTCAATATCCTTATTACTGTCTATATCAAAAGGAGGCAATATAGGCTCTGCATTCTCATATCCTACTTCGTACATATTCTTGCGAAATAATTTTGGCCCGTATTGTGGCGATTCCTCGCTGATGCCATACTCGACAATTTCTCCAGATACCACGTTACCGGAGTTCGTTTCTATCACCTTTGCTTTCCAGTGCCAATAGTGTGAATCACTTCCTTGTACAAGCATCTCTGGATCAGTAACGAGTTCTACCAATGTTACTTCGTGATACCGACACTCGTATATCCTGTCGCCTTTCTTTAAATTACATTCTGCCATAACCTAACTATTATTGTCGTTTCATTGCATCTTCGGCCCACTTCATTCTCAGCCGTGCTTTGTCACGTGCTTCTTTAGCCCATTTTAATCGAAGTTGTGCCTTCGACAATGATTCGTTAGCCCATTTAGTATAAAGTCGCGACTGTCTATAGTCCTTCTTCTTTGCATAACTATCGGCCTGACGTGTATAGTTGTTGGCTTTCTTTGTCAACTGCTCAGCCTCACGCTCATATTTTTCTGCCTGCTCGTTATAATGCTGAGCCTCCCGCAGATAATTTTGTGCCTTATCTGTCTGTGTAAAGTTAAGGGCAAGCCCCACACTTGGCAGCCCAATGATAAAAAACAGAACAACTAATAATCTTCTCATATTTTTCAATTTCTATTATATATCATTTGATATGGTCATTGTATTTGGGCTAGACAGGTAATTAATTTATCGGCGATTGTCTGATGGTCTTTCGCAATTGGATGGATTCCGTCTAATGTCTCGTATCGTCTACCTTGTTGGAAGTGGTTTGTAAAAACAAATGATGCTTTTCACAAAAACACTACATCTGTTGGTAATTAATAGGGTGTACCCACGCTACATGTTGACTATCATCTGTTTTAATAGTTTGTATGAATTTTAAAGTATTCCTAATGCTTTTATTCTTGCTTGAACAATTTTTAATGTAGTCCTTTTTTCTCCACATCTAATTATCATTGTTCCTGTACGTTCTTCTTTTGTCGTATTCTTATCAACTCTGATGGTAATGGTATTATCATGAATCGAATATTTAACCCAATCCGGGGAACTTGAAACCTGCCATTCTGAAGAATTACATATAACAGAAACTGATTGTGTTTTTTCTGTTTTTCCCTTAAATTTTAGAGTCGAGGTGTTTAACCTCAGTTCAATTTCAGGAACAGGTATTTGTGGATTGTCTTTTTTTTCTATTTCCTCTTCAACAGGTATCTCTTTCATCTCATTTCGTATAGAGGTTTTCTGTTGCTGATTTGTAGACAATTTTGAAATAATACTTTGACTTATTTTAATATGTTGCTCACATAATTGTTTTTTGTCTTCGGAAGCACAATTTTGCATTGCTTCTTTAAATAAGGCAATAGCATTATTTTGGGCAAGAATATTCATCTCCTCTTGCTGTATAATACCAAGATTAAATAGAGAATCATAAGCCGTTTCCTCTGTTATTTCTGAGTCTTTGACAATCGTCAAATCAACTGTATCGACATTATTGCTCGACACAATAGAATCCTCCGATCTTGGTTCCTCTTGTTTAGGACGATTCCACAACATCATAATAGTTCCACCAATGGTGACAATCATTACAATTATGGATATTATCCCAATTTTAGAAAAAAACGACTTTCTCTTCTTCAAACTATGAAATACTATTTTCTTCCCAGACAATGCCATTTCTGTATATTTTACCAACTGCTCTGCAGTTGGCCTTTCCCATGGTTTCTCACTAAGGCATAGTTTAATGACCGTTTTTAATTGATTAGAATAGTTCCCTTTGGGAGTAGGTATATCTGCACCCCTTTTCTGAAGTAAGCCACCTTCGTCGCCAAATGGTGTATCACCTGTTAGCATTTCATATGCTGTAGCCCCTAATGAATATATGTCATTAGCCATAATCGGAGTATTGTCTTCACTGAATCTTTCTGGTGCCATATATGCGATTGTCCCTGCAGAACTGAATGCAGAACTAATACTCTTCCTTAATGTCGATTTTAGATGAGTACTTACTCCAAAATCAGAAATAAGATAATTGTCATTATCTCCAATCATGATGTTGTCAGGCTTAATATCTTGGTGTATGATGGGTGGTGTGAGATTGTGTAACCAGGACAACCCGCTTGCTATATCTCTAAGCATACACCAAGTCTGTTTCTCGCTGAACTGACCAATATGTTTCATGATGCTTCCATTTTTGCAATATGGAAGAACGAGGTATGGCTTTCTCTCATATGAATCGTAATACAATGGTTTTAAAAGATTCTTGTGGTTTGCATTTACTACAAGAGCAAATTCTCTTGCAAAAACGTTTAAGCCAGTGTCATCCAAGCCTGTTGCAGGAGCATATATTTTCAAGGCCACCTGAATATCTGTTTTGTTATCTTTAGCAAGCCAAACTTCAGAAAAATTACCTCTACCAAGTAACCTCTCTAAAAAGTACCTGTTATGAAATAGTTTATTCTCTTCCATTTCTTCTTATTCTAAAACAATGTTTACTATTTGTACAATATCTGCAGCATTCACCACGCCGTCACCGTTTATATCTGCAGATGTATCACTGAACTTATCCGACGAAATACCCATGATGTAGTTTATAACTTCTACAATATCGGCAGCATTCACCATTCCATCGCCATTGGCGTCACCTTGTTTAGCCTCTACGATAGCCACGATTTCCTTAAAATACTTCCATGGCTCGGCAGCCTTATATGCATCCACAGAGACTGTTGGCACATGGAGTGTAATAGTATTAATAGTGATATCGGAGACATTGAAGTCTATTTGGGGAACCTCTTTTGCATAGCAATACAAATCTGTTAGGCTGCTGCAACCACAGAAAGCACTACCGCCGATGTATGTGACACCGCTGGGAATGACCACTGAGGATAGACCACTGCAACTACGGAATGCATTTGCACCAACTCCTGTAATGGTGAGCCCCAATATGGTTTGCGGAATTGTTAGATTACCAACAGTATTAGAAGGTACGGCAGGATCACATTTTTCAGTAGGATAATATACTCCTCCAGGTCCAGTTCCTGCGCCACGATATGTTCCATAAACTTCTGCTGTTTTTTTATCTTTGTTTATTACCCTAAAATTTATATTTATTCCTTCAATGGAATTGCCACTGAAGATATCCCCAGTAAAGAATCCATCAAGAATGGTATTAATAGAATTCCATCCTTCCGTTTCCTTATAAACTGTTGTAGTCCCAGTAGGGACATATAAGACGGCTTCATCGGAAATACCATCGAATACATCTTTTGAGATAGGATTTGGTTCTTTTATAGTAGAATTAATAACTTTGAGATTATTGCATCCGTATAATATTCTACTTCCGATGATCGTAAAATTATCAGATATCTCAAAAGAAGTCATACCACTACAACCAGAAAAGGCTTCAGTTCCAATGCTCTTAATATTAGAAGGTAATTTTATTGAAACCAAGTCAGAACATCCCTGAAATGCATTTTCCCCTATAATAGATAATGAGTTAGGAAAAGAAATCTTTGATAAACTTGTACAATATCTAAATGCTCCCTCACCAATAATACCCAACCCTTGATAGATAGTTTCTTTAATATAACCTCCGCCACTAGATATAGTATAATAACTTTGAAGGATATTGACTTCAAGTAAACTATAGCAATCAGCAAAGGCATCTTTGCCTATAGACCTTACTTTAGCAGGAATTATTAGTTCTGT
This sequence comes from Candidatus Ruminimicrobium bovinum, assembly GCF_902760015.1. Classification (NCBI taxonomy): domain Bacteria; kingdom Pseudomonadati; phylum Elusimicrobiota; class Endomicrobiia; order Endomicrobiales; family Endomicrobiaceae; genus Candidatus Ruminimicrobium; species Candidatus Ruminimicrobium bovinum. The sequence goes on along the minus strand of NZ_CACWEU010000264.1, from coordinate 1,712 downwards.
TAACCTCGAACAACCTTTAAATGCATCTTCCTTAATAACAAAGAAAGGAGAAAAGTTGGTGCTGGTGGCGCTTTTCCTTGGTTTTCCTTCTTGTTTTCTTTCCTGAAGTAAAACTTCAACTAATTCTTTACAATCTGCAAAAGCTGATTTTCCAATACCATTAACCCTATATTTTTTTTCTTCATAGATAATACTATCTGGAATAAAAACAGACCCAGAATAGTCAATATTCCCTTTAACGACTTCTGCTCCATCTTCCAACAAATTGTAGTAGACACCATCTACTACACAATCATACGCTCGTATTGTTGATACCGATATAATAAATGATGTTAGCAGAAAAAGCCTGCATAAAAAGGATATAGGAATCTGTTTCATATTTACTCGTTTAAACGAATCTGGTAATCATTTTCTTGGTATTGGAGCATTGGTATTTAAGAAATGTAGATTGAACCTAGCAAAGGAAGGTAGACCATTCTCCTCCACGAAAGAAGATTTGTCATTATTATAAAAGTTACTTTTAACTTTATTCGTATATGTTTTATCTGTGTCAGTTATTAACTTTAGAGCCTTCGCCAATAGAGGTTCGGATGTATCACCTAACTCCTTTTTTGATGTGGAAAAGCCATCTGGTATATAGTAGTCAACAGCAATGCCATCATCAGGTGTCGTTTCCATAAGCGCATTATGATATCGCATAGTGATGGGTTGAAGTTGATATTTATATCTGTTATCTCGTATTGTCCATGACCCAACACCCTTACCATATGTTTGCTCTCCAATAATAACAACATCCATGTATGGTCGCATACTTATTATAGCAGCCTCGGAGGCAGAAGCACTATTCTTGGAAGTTAAGACAAATACTCGTTTGAGATTTAATCCATACATAGGCGACCCGATTATTCCTAATCCATTGTCAGGTGTTGTGAAATAATTTACACTTGTGCCACTCCCAGTTTCTTCTTCCATTATTTTTGTTAGAATATCGTTATATGTACATTGCTGAAAAATCCCATCGTATCCTCTTTCGTTGACAATTGAATTAGAGAGATATTTACATGTATTTACATATCCACCTGGATTATAACGGAGGTCAAGTATTAATTCGTCAACTTTTGCATCGTAAAATTTCTTTATAGCAGGGACCAAATCTGTGATTTCTTCAAATTTGAGGTAACACAAATACCCTATTTTAAGAGAGTTGTAAACATAAATGGAATCAATATAAACAGTTTGAGTATTATCAAAGGGAAGTGCAGACTCCAATGTGTCAATTGGCAGAATTGTACTATTAATCAATTTCCCCTTTACTATTATATTTTTGTTATTCTGTGGAATTATAATATCCCCTCTTTTGAGACCTTTTTTCTTTAATTCAGGGTTAGTAACGAAAAGTACCTGTACAAAATCTGAACCATTATATAATACATACTTCTGATACTCATATCCCAAATTGTATTCTTCTATGTCCGGATTGTATGAGTTATTAGTTTCACAGTATGAAAAACGGTCTTTGGGTGATAACAGAGTTTTGAAGAAAGAAACAGGTGCCAAATCATAGTCACAAGATAATGAATCAGGCATATCTTTGCGCCATAGATAGTCATGATTCATTTGAGCATATATCCATCTATTAAACTCTAAATAAATGTTTTCTGAGTGAATTAAATCAGGTACTTCCGACGAAATATCTTCGTCGGAAGTACAAT
>NZ_CACWEU010000263.1:0-2722 GCF_902760015.1 Candidatus Ruminimicrobium bovinum | reverse complement strand
CGCCTTGGGACGATGATGATGGTCGTTTGGATTAGAAGAAAGACCTTGTGCTATGCTGACTGCAAAACAGTCCATAGCCAGACCGATAGCCAATAATATGATAGACAGTAAATCCATATACTATAAGGGTATTGCAAAGGTATTGCAAGGCTATACGTTTAGCCCGACTTGACTCCGACTCGCCCCCGACCTATTGGCGTTTGTACTTATATCGTGCGCCCACTTTGCCTTTAGCGATAGCCGCCAGTTTGTTGCGCACAAAAGTCTTGCGGATAGGAGAGATACGATCGGTGAACACATGTGCCTCCAGATGGTCATATTCGTGTTGCACAATCCGCGCACAGAATCCCGTGAACTCCTCCACATGTTCATTGAAATCTTCGTCCAAGTAACGCAGACGAATGGTTTTCGGACGCACGACATTCTCGCTGATACCCGGCAGCGACAAACAGCCTTCGCTATAAGTGCAGGTTTCCTCACTGGTCTCTAACAACTCCGGGTTGATAAATGCACGCTTGAAATCCTTGCACTCAGGATAATCTTCCGCCAGTTCGGATCCATCAACAACAAACAAACGCCATGCCTTGCCAACCTGCGGAGCAGCCAATCCGCAGCCCTCGGCTTGCGTCAGCGTCTCGTACATATCGGCGATAAACTGCTTCAACTCCGGCGTTTGCTCTATTTCCTCAGTCGGCTTTCTCAACACCGGCTGACCATACAAGTATATAGGTAAAACCATTTTAATTTACGATTTACTATTTGACGATTTACGATTTAACGATTTACGATTTTAACGAAGGCTGTCCAAATAGCCTTCCAGAATGATGCATGCCGCTATTTTGTCCACGGCGGCTTTGTTCTGCCGGTCTTTCTTTTTCATGCCTCCGGCCAGCATGGCTTGGTGCGCCAGCACAGACGTGAAGCGCTCGTCGTACATAGTTAAGGGGATATTGGGAAACTGCTTTTTGAAATTCCCCATGAACGGCCTGATATAGTTCATACTCTCCGACTCCTCGCCGTTCATCTGCGTCGGATGTCCAATTACTACTTGATCCACCTGCTCTTTTGCCAGGTATCCGGCAAGCCAGGTCATCAGGTCTTTTGTCTCTACGGTAAGCAACGGATTAGCCGTTATGCGGAGTGGATCCGTAACGGCTAATCCTGTACGCTTGCGACCGTAGTCTATGGCGAGTATTCTACCCATTAGAGGTTGTTCAGTTCCTCGCTGATTGCGTTGTACTTGTCGTCCATACCGAAGCGGTAGTACAGACCTTTCAGTGTCTGCATGTAGCTGCGCTCCTCGGGAGCCATCTTGTGTGCCTCCTCGAAATAGGGCAACGATTTGCGGAACACTTCGTTCATCTCGTCCAACGCTTTCTTGTACTCGCGGTTGTCAGAGATAGTAGCAGCAGCTTCGTTCAGTTTAACAGCCTGGTTGTACCAAACACGACCTTTGCCTGCCATTGCGTCAGCCAGTGTCGGATCGATTGCCAGTGCGCTGTCAAAATCCTTGAGTGCATCCTCATAGTGACCTTGGTTCTCGTCCAGGTTACCTTTGATCAGGTGATACTGTGCTACGTTCGGCTCACGCTCGATAGCTTGTGCCAAATAATCGATAGCTGTCTGCTCCTGACCGGAGAAGATATAGTAGTTGATCAGGTTCTGCAGGAACCACGGCTCGCTCGGGAAACGAACGATAGCGTTCTGCAGCGTCTCCACGAACTTGGCGGTATCCTTCACAGCCACGTACTCCTGATACAGGAACTGGTTCACCGAGATAGCCTCATACTCACCGTCTTTCAGTTGGTTGAGAAGTTCGATAGCCTCCGGGTGCATCTCAGCCTGAACAGCAAAGATAGCTGCGTAGTACTTGTACTGGTCATAAACGGTGTCACGCGGCATCTCTTTCTGCAGCTTTTCGGTCTGCATCATAGCCAGATCAGGGATAGCGATGTGTTTCTTGAACGCGTTGTATGCGCCAACGAAATCACGCTGCTCGTTCAGATAAATACCGTACTTTACCAACTCCTGGTTTTTGTAGTACTCCAGCATTTTCTTCACAATGTTTGCGCGGGTCTTGGGATCAGCCGGAACCTCTACGCCTTTCTTGTTCAGCACAGGGATCATTGCCAACTCATCGGCCTTGAGCCAGTAGTCATAACTTTCCTCTACAGCCTGACCTGCCTTAGCCTGGTTTACACCTTTTCCCATCAGTTGGTTGTAGTTCTCCTGGGTCAACTCTTGATAACCAATCAATCCGGCTACATAATAGGTTTCTGCCAGATTCTTGGTCTCCTCGTTGGTCAGAGCCTCGTCAATCGCCGCACGTGCTGCTCCGAAATCCGGAGTCTCTTGCAGGGCATAGTTCTTTGCCTTTTTCAGGTTGGCTTTCTGTGCAAAGCAGCCGGCGCTCATGAGCACCAACGCTGCCAAAATCAATGATTTTCTCATGTTATTCTTGGTTTTCATTGTTATTTGTTTCTTCTGTTTGTACGTCGTCACTTGGTACTTCGTCACTTGGTACTTGTTCTTCCTCCTCTTTCGGCACGATGCAGCCGCTCATGAGGCTGTCGTTACGTTTCTGGAGTTCGATCAGTTTGACGCCTTGTGTAGCACGACCAGCTACGCGGATGGTGGAGATATCCATGCGGATAGCTGTTCCGCTCTTGGTCATCAACATCAGATCATCAGCATCGGTTACGGCTTCTATACCCACGAGGTT
>NZ_CACWEU010000262.1:0-4127 GCF_902760015.1 Candidatus Ruminimicrobium bovinum | reverse complement strand
TAATGGTGGAGCATAGCGGGATCGAACCGCTGACCTTCACGGTGCAAACGTGACGCTCTCCCAGCTGAGCTAATGCCCCATAACAATATAGATTATAACATAACCAATAAAAAAGTCAATATCTTTTATATTTTTTCTCTAAGATATCTTTTTCTAAATAATAATTATTATTTATCTTTATTAAATGTCTCTTACTACGTCTAAAATTATTAATTTTATTTATAATAATCCCTTTTTTAAAATTATAATTATTTAAATATCTTTCTAATAAAAATCTCTCATATAAATAATCAATATTCTTATATTCTATTATTACTTTATATAATAAAAATATACTAATAACTACTATATTTATAGTTATATTATTAAATATAAAATAACTAAATATTAATACAATAAAAATAATACTTAGAATAATACTAAGTATTAAACTTTTCTTATATGGAATAAATATAGATAAAAATAAATTTAATATCCTACCTCCATCTAATGGATATATAGGAACTAAATTAAATATTAATATACTATAATGATATATACTAATTAATTTATTATAATCTTTTAATATATTTACTAATATAAAGTAACCAATTATCTGCATAATAGGTCCACTTATTAATACTAAAAACTCTTTTATAATACTAATATTTAAATCAAACTTAAACTTGGATATTCCACCTAATGGATATATATTAATTTTAATTAATTCTCCACCTAATAATAAAGCCATTAATAAATGTCCTAATTCATGAATAATAATCAAAAAACTAATAACAAAAAATGGTATAAAAGACGCAGTAAATACAGAAATGATTGCTAATAAATATACTAATGGATTTATATCTATATATTTATAAATACTTTTTATAATTTAAATACTTCCCATCTTTTTGAAATACCATATATAATTTATTATCTTTTACTTCTCCTAGTAATTTACCTTTTTCTATATAATCATATAATTTTATATTACTAGGATTAATATTAGAATAATAAACATCTACTCCATTTACTTGTTCTATAATAATAGTATTCCCATAACCTTCTTTTTCTCCAATAAACACAACAATCCCACTCTCAATAGATGGAACCATATACTTATTAGATACATCTAATTTTACACCATCTTTATATTTACTAAGTTTTTTATAACTTAACTTCTCATTAAAAACTTTCTCATCTTCACTAACTATCTTATCTACAGATAAAACTTTACCAAAATACTTTTCATATAAATCTTTTAATTTAGTAAATTTAAAACTTTTCTCATATACATTATTAATTATATTATTCTTATACTTAGAATTATCCTTTACTAAAATCATTCCAACTAAAAATATTAATATAGTTATTAATACTTTATTAATAAATATTTTGACTTTTTCTTTTAATACTAGCCTCTTTTTTACTGTAATATTATTTTTCATATATTTCTCCTTTAATAAAATATATGAAAAAAAGAAGTAAAGTATTCTAATTAATACTTAAACTTCTATATTTTTTAGGTAAATGTTTAATTATAAAATATAGGATTTCTCCATAAATAATATTAATAATTAAACTATGAGATATTTTATATAATACTTTTAATGGTGTTATAGGGACTAGATTAAATATTAATATTATGAAGACTGTTAATAATTCATATACTGTAATAATTATTACTATTTCTAATATTATATTTAAAAAATTAATCTCTAAGTTTTCATATAATAAAGTAATTAGAAAAGCTATTGCTAAAAATAATATTCCATTAAAGAATAATAAGTTTGTAAAGAATAAATCATAAACAAATCCAAATATAAAAGAAAATATAAAGTATCTATATTTATCTTTCTTAAAAAAAGAATATATAAAGAATAAACTTACTATACTAAACATTGGTGTAAATAAAGATAAATTATTATTTAAATATGGTAAAAAATTACTTAGTATTACTTCTAGTATTAAAGAAATTATTCCTATTAATATACTAATTAACATTATTCTTTCTCCTTTAATACAGTAACATAATGAATACTATTAAAATCCTGTTTAGTTTTAATATATAAAACTTTACTTAAATCATATTTATCACTTTTTATCTTAGATACTTCTCCTATATATATACCTCCAGGAAACATACCACCTAAACCACTAGTAACAATACTTTCTCCTACTTTAATATTACTATTTTTATCAACACCACTAACTTTAATAGTATTAGTCTTTTTATCATAACCATTTAATATTGCATAACTATCTCCATTACTAGATTTAATAGCAACACTTACTTTAAAATTAACATCATCAGAAGTAATTAACTTAATTTCACTAGAAAACTTATATACTTTAGATATTTTACCTACTAAACCATTACTAGTAACAACAGCCATATCCTTCTTTATACCAGAACTTCTACCTTTATCTATAGTAATAGTATTAAACCAATAACCCTTATTTCTAGATAAAATAGTCGCATTAACTGTATCATATTCAGTTAATGTTTTATTTAGTTTTAATTCATCTTTTAACTCTTCTATTTCTTTTTCTAAAGATTCATTTACATTCTTTTGAATAATATAACTTTTACTTTGATCAACATCTTTTTTATTATTTAAAGAAGTAAATGGATACATAATAACTCTATTTATAAACATAGCAGTATCTTTAAAAATAGATTCTCCCATAAAAGCATCTCTATTAAGTTGTACAGATACAAATAACAATATAAATATAACTATACAAACTACTGGAATTACTAATTTTTTACTAATCTTATCTTTCTTCTTTTTCTTATACATAATATCATCCCATCCTTAATTATTATAATATAAATTATTTTTATAAACAACTATATATTTATCATATTATTATCATAAAAACTATAATAACTACTCTCACTAACTATAATATGATCTAGTACTGGAATACCTTGAATATAACCAGTTTTTACAATATTATCAGTAAACCTAATATCTTCTCTACTAGGATTAATATCCCCTGATGGATGATTATGCATACATATAATACTTGAAGCACTAACTCTATATGCTTCTTTAAATACTTCTCTTGGATGAACTGTACTAGCATTAATTGTTCCCATAAATAATAATTTCCTTTCTATTAACTCTTGTTTATTATTAAAATATAATGCATAAAAATATTCTTGTTTTAAATCATTAAATAAATACTTAGAATCCTCCCATATATCTTTAGCATTTACTAACTTTTTTAATTTATTATTCTTATTTAAAAATATTCTTTTACCAAGTTCTATAGATGCGACTAATTCAATAGCTTTTACTTCTCCAATACCCTTTATTTTACTTAATTCATTAATACTTATATTTTTTAAATCATTAAGATTATATTTGTTTAAGATATCGATTGCTAAATCATTAACTGATTTAGATATAGTACCTGTTTTTAGAATAATAGCCAAAATTTCTGAATCAGATAAATTATTAACACCAATATTTTTTAATTTTTCTCTAGGTCTTTCACTAATAGGAATATCTTTTATCTTATAAATAATAATCACCTCTAATATATTATTTACTTATTATTTATAATTTCCTCATAATTAGATAAAACAACAGACTCTATAGTTAGAATATCTTCATCATTACTACTATTTTTAATAAGTAGATCAAATTGCTCTACATTACTAGAAAACTCTTTATCATCAACACTTAATTCTTTTATATATATTTGATATCCCTTATCTTCATATATCTTTTTTATTAATTTAGCTATTTCTAAGTCTTTACTAATGCCTACATATACATAATATTTATTATTTTTAGATATAACAGCTCTATTCTTTATATCTTTTAAATCATTATTCATAATTTTCTTATTAGTATATACACCTTCCTGCACAAAATAATATAATTCCCCACTATTAAATATACTTTTAGCATTTATATTAGAAATATACCTACTACAAAATATACCAATTAATATAAATACTATTCCCCAAATTAATTTCTTTTTCATAGTATCACCAATTAGATACTAACAAACTAAAATATAATATTTTGTCGAAAAAAAAGACTTGTGATTAACTTTACAAGCCTTTATTATTTATTAATTGAAATGTACAGTTTGAACATTGGCAGCTGTTGCAGTATAAGTAGTATCAC
>NZ_CACWEU010000261.1:0-5321 GCF_902760015.1 Candidatus Ruminimicrobium bovinum | reverse complement strand
TTATAACATTAAAATCTAAATCAATGAAAGTAAGAACTTTACAATTCGGAAAGGCGCTGAGTGCCGCCTTGTTCGTCCTGCTGCTGAATGCGGTGGGATTGACGAAATCGTTTGCCCAAGAATGGGAATGGCAAACACTGACCGTGAACGATGGAACAGACGAGAATGTTTATGTTCCGTTTAATGGTCAATTCAATGGGGAACTCCCTACTTACAGCCAATTCATCATTCCGGCATCGGATTTGACGGAAATGGCTTGGGGTAACATTCGCTCTTTCACCTTTTCTTGTAATTACGATGATGATTATTATGATTATTACTATGGAGGTTTTCCCGGTTGGTCTGATTGCCTTTTTGAAGTACGGATTGCCGAAGTTGGTTTTGACAAGTTTGAATCTTCATATAACACATTTGAACTTTATGACTGGGATTTGATGACTGTGGTTTACGAAGGCGGGCTTTCCGTCATTGATCATCAATTAACCATACCGATTGGATACGAAACATTGGACGAATGGGGTTACTCTTTTTATTATGATTATTATCAATATGAAGGAGAAAACCTGCTGATTGGCATCAAACCCATCTCCGTTTCAAACAATTTAGATTGCAGTTGGTCGGGCATTTATGAAGACGGGTATGATGCATGGTCTTATGATTCTTGGGTTCCATCAGAGTATTCGGATCAAACTCCAACTGCATCGTTGACCTACTTCCGCAATCACAATGGACATGAAAATGTTACGGTTCCTAACCAATTCAAGCCCAAAGTGACTTTCGATTTTGAGCCAGGCTACGTACCTTCGTGCTTGAAGCCTCAGAATGTTGAAGCCGATGAAATAATGATCCACAATGCTACTATCAGTTGGACAGGTGAGGCTCAATTCTTTAATCTCCAATACAAGAAAAGTTCCGAGGAATGGGGCTATTATGATTCTGATGAGTTTGGGGATTGGGTTTGGATTGAAGGAGGAATCACGGTGGAAGGGTTAACGGAATCCCAATACACTCTTGAAGGATTAGAAAGCCAAACCTCTTATGATGTGAGAGTGAAAGCTGTTTGCAGTGCGTGGCAGTATGGCGATGAGTGGTATTACGATGATGTCAGTGATTGGAGCCGAACCTTCACCTTCAGCACCATAAAGCCAATGGCCCCCACCTATTTTTATGCCACTGATTTTGACACTTCTGTAGGTGACTCAGTTACTTTGCGTTGGGGATACAATTCTGACTATTATTATAGTGAAAATTGGGAACCACCCACCTATTGGGACATTGCTGTGACAACCAACTTGAATGCACTGCCAGATGAGATTGGTTATGTCACAATAAATTCAGATTCTCTTCCTGATTATTGGGATGGGTATTACTACGAATTGTCAGCACTTGTTTCTTTTGCTTCCTACAAAGCTTGGATACGGGCCAGTTTTGGCGATGGAGATATTAGCGATTGGTCGGGACCAATCACTTTCATGCCAACCAATTTAACGAATAGTTTATCGGTGAATAATGGCAATAATCATGTGACGCCTGCCTGCTACAGAGTTCCTTTTTACTCTAATGGTAGCCAAAGCCGAAGCCAGTTCATCATTCCCGCTTCGTCGCTTACCGATTTAGCTAATCATGAGATTTGTAGATTGGATTTTAGATCGGACTATCTTCCGGCTTTTCTGAAAGGAACAATTGAAATCTATCTAACCGAGGTGGATGAAGAAGTGTTCACTGATCCAGAATACTATGATTGGGAATCTATGCATAAGGTGTTCGATGGCAGTTTTGATATAGCAGCAAGTTATAGTGGTTATACATCTTATTGGTGGTATGGTAATGCGTTGGCATTTACATTCGATTCGCCTTATTTTTATGAAGGAGGCAATTTACTTATAGGCATTAAAGCCAGTGCTTCAAGTAATGGCAGTACTGTTTATTGGGACGGAATCCAAACAGACAATAATACTGCTTTGGCGAGTTGGACAGGCTCACCTACACAATATGCTTTCCTGCCAAAAACAACAATCTACTATAGTAAAAATTCTTGCCAAAGTCCTCACGACCTTGTCGCTACCGTTAGCGAAGATGACACTTCAGTAACATTGTCGTGGGTTGGTGAAGGAGAGAATTATCGCCTTTGCTATTGGAGCCAAACCGATATGACTCCGAATTATGTAGATGTGACAGGCACTTCATACGAACTGACCAATTTGCCTCGAAGCACTTATTCTTGGAGTGTGCAAACCCTTTGCAGTGAAGATGAAACCAGTCCTTTTGTGCAAGGCCCTTCTTTCTTAAATGTATTGGTAAGAGAGCCTCAATTCCATGACAACATTTACGAGGTTTACACCCCAGGAGAACTGATTTGGGTTGAACGTGTAGTGAATGGCACCATAACTGAAGGCACAGAAGGCGTGTTTCCTACAGGGAACACATCGATGGAAGGACTGACGGTCAGGCTGATGAATGACATTGACCTTCATGATATCAAATGGAGGCCTATAGGTTACTTTAATTGGGATGGTAATTGGGGGACTGGTGAGCTTTATTTTAACGGTACATTTGACGGTAACAACCATATCATAACTAATTTATATGTCAACCAACCCAATGATCAAGGTGTCGGCTTGTTTGGTGCATTAGGATCAAATGGAGAAATACATAGTGTCGGCATAGAAGGCGAGTCTTCGATAACAGGCCAGTTTAATGTTGGAGGCGTTGTGGGTTATTCTTCTTGGGGAAGCACGATGTGGAACGTATTTTGCAACGCTACGGTCACTGGCAAGGAATTCGTAGGCGGTATTGTAGGTTATTGTGGTTCAACGATTAATCAAGCCTATTTTTCAGGTACGGTAACTGTCGATGCAACAGACCCAATGGAAATTAGCGGTTTAGGTTCAGGATATTCAATTGGGTATTGTGGAGGAATTACTGGAAATGGTGGAAATATCAACAATACTTATAATAGAGGTGTGGTTACGTCATTAATGGGTCCCGCTGGAGGTATATCAGGTGGATATGCCAGTATTTCAAATTCATATTCCACGGGTGTTATTTCTTCGGATTCGGGCCAAGGCGGAGCCATCTATGGTGTAGGGTATGAGGATAATTGTTCCAACAACTATTTCCTTGAAGGGCAATATGATCATCAGGAAGGCGGTACGTCAAAAACGCAACAATACATGCAAAGCAATTGGCTTGTGTACGACTTGAATAGAGGTCAATCCCCACAGCCTTGGAAAGCCGACTACACACCCAATACCAACGATGGTTATCCCATTTTGCAATGGCAAGACTTGTCGTTTACTGTTATGTATTCCAATCCAGAGCATGGCTCATTAACGGTTAAGAATGGAAGTATGATGGTTTCAAGTGGTTCGAGAGTTGCAGGAGGAACAATACTGACAGTGACAGCAGAGCCATATTATGGCTATATCTTGGAATCGTTGACTGCCAATGGACAAAGTATTAACAACAACACATTGGTTGTAAATGAATCGGTGCAGATAGAGGCGGTTTTTATTCCTCAACCATTGGGTGATTTCACGAGTTTGTCGCCTGCCGACAATCAGGTTATTACTGCGATGCCCATTAACTTCTCGTGGACGCCTGTTCCAGGTGCTCAACGTTACGACTTGTATCTCTGGAATGCCAATGATTCCGTGCCCAACCAGCCATATGTTTCTGGTTTGACGAGTGCAGGATATAATTGCAACACATTGGAGAACCACCAAACCTATCAATGGTATGTCAAGGCAAGGAATGTGGCCTACCAAACAACTTCGGCCATTAGGAATTTCGCATTGGATGCTGTCCCAACTTTGACGGTTAATCCAACTCAAATCTATTTTGGAGAAATTGAACTCAATGATAGCATATTACGCACTGTGAATGTTAACGGTATGGCACTTGAAGACAGTTTGAGTGTTCTACTTGTTGGCAATGACGTGGAAATGTTTTCTTATGCGATGCCTACAAATTGGAATCCTTATTCAGGAGGTGGAATTTCGGTTACATTCCAACCGACTACTATGAAAAACTCTTATCATGCTACACTCATTATTAGTAGTGGGGCATTAACACAATCAGTGGAACTGACAGGATCAATTGTCAATCCTTTTGTCTTCACCACCATCGTTGATGACAGCATCTTCCTCATTGGCGACACCATCCCGATTCACGGCACGGTGAAGGACAACCACAACGTTCCCGCTGCCAACGTCGATGTGGAAGTTGGCGTAACGGTGTTCGGTTACAGGCGGACTTTGGAAACGGTTTCGGACGAAAACGGCGAGTTTGCCGTCGACTTCATCCCCTTGCCGTTTGAGTCGGGCTACTACACCGTCAACTCAGGGCCTATCGGCAACGCCGACACCACCGCCGTGCACGACGATTTCGACATCTTGGGAATGATGGTAGGCTTTGCGGGAAACGAAAACGACAGCACGTTAAACGGTGGATACATAGTATGCGAAGTGACCCAAAACGAGCCTCCGAAGCCGTTTGCCTTGCCCGTCAAGAACAAGAACAGCATCGCCTTGACAAACCTTCAGGTGCAGATTGTTTCCGCCCAACCCGCAGGAAGCGTGTTCAATTTCGGCACCTTGAACCTTGCGGGATTTGAGGAAGGCGACCTTCCTTTCACGGTGGCAGGCACCGTCCCAACCCCTGGCTACGACTTTGTGGAAATGAGGGTGAGGGTGACAAGCGACCAAGGCTCCCAAATGGAATGCACCATCCTATACTACTGCCACGAGGCGCAAGCCGAACTTGCCGCCTATCCTGATCCGATTGTGGCCACTGTGACAAGAGGCACAAGCAAGACCTTGGACGTGACGCTTACCAACAACGGCACGGCTGCCACAGGCGAAATCACCGTCAGCCTGCCCGGCTTGGAATGGATGTCGGTGATGGGTGGCAACGCTTTGCCTTCCATCAATCCGAACAATTCCTCCTCGTTTACCTTGCGGCTGTCGCCAAACGGTGACGTTCCGCTCGGAACGTATGAGGGAACCATCGCCATCAATGCCGGCAGCGGAGTGTCAACGACTTTGCATTACTCCATCACCGTTGTTTCGGACGATAATGGAACCTTGCTCGTCGATGTGACCGACGAGTTCACCACCAACACCAACAACGGCAACGGCCCGCATGTGGAAGGTGCCGAAGTGACTTTGACGGACTATTATTCCCATGAAACAGTAGCACACGGCTTTACCTCTTCCACTGGCATTTTCGGCGCAGAAGACATTCCTGAAGGCTGGTATTACCTTGAAGTTGATGCCGATCGGCACTTGGGATACAATGAAATCGTCTACATTTCTGCCGGC
>NZ_CACWEU010000260.1:0-2750 GCF_902760015.1 Candidatus Ruminimicrobium bovinum | reverse complement strand
TTATGTGGCAAATCGGATAATGGAAGTTCATCATACTGTTTCTTTACATCAGTAACATACTGCAACAAATAATTCTTTTCTTCGGCATACAGTTTAATATTGCCTTTAATGAAACGAATCAAGAACCAGTCAAATCCCATCTTCCACATCAATGCATTGAAGAACATCGCTCTCTTATCTGTCAAAGTAAACATATCATAATCATTTGCGATAAAGACTAAGTCATTAAGATGCGTAAGATCTTTCTTTATTCCAAAATACTTATATGCAAGCATGCAGCCAGAATACTTCATGTTGATATGAATATCATTCTGCGGATCATTGAACGGAACAGCACTTTCGTGATGATCAAGAACTAATGCAGGAATTTCAGTTTGGAAAGATGTCTTCAAGAATTCTTTAACCTGTTTGATATTGACAGGACAAAAGTCAGTAAATATTACAACATCAAACTTACCTTGATATTTACGGCACTTATCAATTATTTCCTGTTCTCTACCATAGTTAATTTGTTCAACAATTACATTCTTAAAGTAATTCTTCAAAACAATAGCTGATGTAACGCCATCTAAATCAACATGCGTAAAATTTAAAACCCTAAGGTTTTCATTATAGAAATCTGCCATAGAAACTCCCAATAAGAAAAAAGGAGCCTTTTTCAGGCTCCTATAGTTTCAATATCTGATTACAGTTCAGCATCAACGCCATTGAAGAAATCATCATCAGATACTTCAGGAACATCGGATGTATTGATATTCTTCTTTGTCGGAGCTGCCGGTGCATCAAAATCAAAGTCATCAGATGCAGCAGGCTTTGTATTAATGCTTACCTTTTCAGCAGGAGCGGGAGTGTCATCAGCAAACGGATTTGTTGATGCAATAGAAACGCTTTCAGTCTGAACAGGATTAGTAGAAAGGAGCTGTTCACCAGTCTTATCAAACCAACGCTTGCAGATGGTATTGAAATCAGCAACTTCATCTTCCTTATTATAGCATTCTTCCAAATGATAAAGCTTAGATTCAATATCATCAATCTCAGCAGTTGTCAAAGGAACATACTTCTTTCCATCCCAACGGTCAATAGGACCAGGTGTGCCGAAATGAGAATCATCAAGTTTAGGACCATTAGAACCCTGAACACCAGTATAAACGAAATTAGCACCAGTGTCCCAATCAAACGGGTTAAATCCCTTTACAATGCCCTGAAGTTCATCATCCTTATCAGTCATAGCAGTAGAGATCATCTTCATGATCTGTGGGCCAAATTCAAAACGGAATACCTTACCTTCAGTTTCGGTATTATTAGCATTACGGACAACGAGAATGTTACAGATATAACGGCTCTTGCCCTTGCCATAAGAATACTTAGCGGCTTCTTCCTTCGGATACTTCTTATACATTTCACGGTTATGCTGACAAATCGGACAAGGCTTGCCGAACTTTGTCAAGCATTCAGTAATGAACCATTTATCATTTGCAAGTTTAATAGTGTGCTTGCGGTTCTCGATAAACGGTTTAATTTCATCGGGGTGAGAAGGTAAGAAACGAATTACAACGCTGAACTTTCCATCTTTAACAGTTGGCTGGAACAGATTTTCAATCTTCCAAGACTTAAACTTCTTTTCCTTGGGTTGTTGTTCAGCCACAGCAGCGTTGATGTCTGTGAAATACGAATTGAGGTCTCTCTTCATTGGCATAATATTATCTCCTTATGTTATTGCCTTTTATCTTTTTGTCTTACTATTCGCATTAGCCTTAAGAATCTAAAATAGTCCGGATCATCAATCTTGGTTTCGTCAATAGCAAACTTATTGTTGTCTATCCCATCAAACCAAAACCAAAAATTCAATGTTCCATTCCGAATTAGCTCATAAAGCTTATTCTTTTGCTTATCATTGACTTTGTATAGGTCAAATTGGTTGCCAGTGAAAGCGGCAAAGGGATCTTCCTTCGCTTTAGCTTCCTCTAACATTTTATTTATAATAGTAAATTGTTCCTGTTTTCCATTTACTGAATAAAATTTAATATTTTTTTGAAGATAGTTTAAGTTCAACAGATTTTTTTTCTTAACCTGTCCATCCTTCAAAAAATCTCCAATACAAATGTATATCCAATCTGTAAAAGATAATTTCTTCATGTTTATGGCATTTGCTAAATCAACAAATGCAACATATCCCTTAGGCATATTAGCAGTCTCATAGAAACTCTCCTTAAGAATCTCTTCAAAAGACTTCTTTTCAAACTTTCTAACTATTGCTGGTGGATCTGTTTTCTTATTTAACAATTTAGAAAACAATGACCAGAAATGATAAAGCTCTTTACTCGTCGTCTGCATCTAAAAAATCCAATAGTGATGTTTCAGGCTTGTCTTTCTTTATATGAAAACGTTTCAGAAGTTCTTGTTTAAGAATATAGAAATTAAGTTCATCAAGAAACTTCAGTATCTGCTTTTCATCAAGATAATCTGCAGTAAGGTAAATAAGTGAATCTACAATATTTACCATCTTCTTCTTATGAAGTTCTGCAATAGCTGCATTGAACTTATGCAGATTGTCTGCATCTCCTTCAAATACAGGCTCAAGTGATTTGGGTAATCTTGTGCTTTCATCAATATCATCAAAATCAAAGCCTCTTTCTTTCATTAATTTATAGAAAGCAGTTTTGTTTTGTTTTCTTTCAAGTACCTGACCATCTTCCCAGTCGGTCAATAATAAATCAAAGAAATCCATATTACCTCCTACAAGTAGTCTA
>NZ_CACWEU010000259.1:0-2987 GCF_902760015.1 Candidatus Ruminimicrobium bovinum | reverse complement strand
TTACCCAGTCCTATGGATCGGTTGATTGAAGCAGATTTGATTTAGTTTGTTCAAATTTATGTGAAAATTTTTGAGTAACTCAAGGACTTTTGTGAGTGAGAGTTCAAATGTCTCTCACCTAGAAATAAATATATATACCTTACTTTCTCTTTGGTACTTTCTCTTTATGAGTGTGTGGTATAACAAATTAATGCGGTTTTGTCCAAAACTTGCAATTCAAATTTAATGTTTTTATATTACAACACATCTTAACGATGGAGTTTGACTTAGTTCCGCATTTCAGTAGTATAGAGTAATTTATCGATCAACAAGGCTGGCACGGTCTTAGCTTCAGAAAAAAATTGTGACCACCAGCTAAACTATACATATCGCACAAGTACCATTTGTGACGCACCGGACTAAGTAAGAGATTTTCTGAAGTGGGCGGTGCCGAGTTGAAGATGGTACCTTCAAAAAGCTCGGCACCGCTTTTTATTGGTGTCAAAGGAAATTTTATGACAGACGAATTTAAGGCGTACTTCAACGCAAACTTCACTTTCAACAAGCCGTTCCGAAGCAATACCTACGGCATAAAGCTGAACGGATCCAACAAGTACCTTCAACCAGGCGACATATTCACACGTTACGCTACGTACATGGCTCAGCAAGGCAAGGTTGCCGACATTACAAAGGATGAAATTATCCAGTACATTAACGACAACATGCCTACGGACAAGCCGGAAGAGCGCAAGCCATGCCGACAGTGGATCAACGAATGGCTGGAAGCCCACAAGGACAACTGGAAGTTCAATACTGGCTGGACGGCGATTACGTACGTGTTCCAAGGCATTCCACGCAACAAGACCCTTGAAGACCTCAAGTCCGCCCTTATGGAAGACGTGTACCAGTACCAGCTTGCCTACAAGACCGAGGAAGTCAAGACAACGCTTGAATGCATTGCTCGTGACCAGAGCAGTTGCGCAGTTGCCAAGATCTTTGACAAGATCGCATACGACGCCAGCATGGTCGATCCGTGCGAACGATTCTTGCACGGCTTGTACAATTACCTCAAGCCGGAGGAAAGCTTCGACATATTCAAGACGCTCATGATGCACTGGGGCTGGGAATGCAAGCGCAGAATGCTCGGCAGGGACGTTGTATGGCATATCTGGATCAACCTTTTCGGTGCCACTGGCATCGGCAAGACCACGCTATTGAAGAAGCTGTGCAGTCCCATGGCCGACTACACGTCCGTCACAAACATTTCCATGCTCTTCGACAGCACACGCGAAATCGCGAAGCTCTCCGAATACTACGTGCTCATCTTCGATGAACTTGCCGTCAATGTCGAAGGCGAACCTGGCGGATTCCTTACAGAGGACAACAAGGCCACGCTGAAGTCCATGCTTACCGCAGACTACCTCGACGTTCGCGTGTACGGTACGCAGAGGCAGAGCAAGCAGAAGATTACCTTCGTGCCGATCAGCTCCGCGAACAACCACCTTTACGACATCATCTTCGACGATACATCCATGCGCCGCTTCTTCGAGTTCCATTGCACCGCAGAGAAGCCCAAGGACTACAATGGCATCAACAAGTACCTCGAACACAGCGACGTGTTCTGGCGAGGCATCAACGAGGACTTGGAAAGGGGCTACTGGGATCCGAACGGAACCGAGATCGGCGAGGAGATTTCCAAGATCCAGGCCAGCTACTATCCGACACGCACCACGACCTCGATGTGGATAAACGCTTGCCGCGTCATGGCCGGAAACATGTCCGGAACGAACGCATACAAGGCTTACTGTGGATGGTGCCGTGAGACTGGCAACAAGCAGAAGACCATGCAGAACTTCATCAAGGACATCGCGCACATGCTCCCAGACGCCATGGACGAGGCTGGCAAGGCCCACCTTGTATGGCAAGACGAGGAAGACCAGACAGTGTTCCGCCAGTCTAGCGCTCGACAGCCAGATGAGTTCGACTCTCTCGTAGGAATGCCAGACGATGCCTACAGCGCTGCTTAAACCTCACCAGTACTCCACGTACATGAAGTACGTCAACATCACGAAGGAAAGCTGGGACAAGCTCATATCCCATCCTTTCGTGACTCCCAACAAGGACGAGGCTCCGCTTTTGATATGGGGACGCATGGCCGATATTGTTGAAATAGATCCGGTGTATAATAAGCCTCGCTGCATAGGAACGAACGTAGGTCGCATGGACTGCATACAGGTGGACTACGACTCGGTATGTTCCATCGAAGAGTTTGTTAAGTGCTACCACAGATACGCATTCCAGCTCTATACTTCCCACAGCTACACGTTCAAGCCTGGTGACAGATTCAGAGTCATATTCCCTCTTGCAGAGCCTATACAGTGCTCGTGGCTGGTAAGGCCAGTCAAGGACATTCTCTGGAAGATGTTTCCGGAAGTGGACACGACTTGCTTCGACAAGGCTCACTGGCAGATTCTTCCATGTATACGTTATTCAGAAGCTCCGTACAGGTTCTTGCAGCACCAAGGCGAGAGACTGTCATTCAAGTCGGACAAGCTAGAAGATGTTGCGATGGAGTACAAGGAGTCTTTCCACTGGAAGAAAGCCATTGCAGAAGCTGACCGTGACCCGTCAGCAAACCATCAAGGAATGCTCAACTACGTCCAGAAAGTGTTCGACGGCACCACCGAAGGATCTCGTGATAAAACTGTCTACAAGGAAGTCATGTGGCTCATAGACAAGGGTTGCGACTACAATGAAGTAATTTCTTTAAGGCCGCCAGTCGGCTTTGAACAAGATTACATACGCAAGGTAGACCGTCTTTTCGGAATGAGGTGACTATGGACAAGGTACTTGGCAACGCATTGCTCTCTATTGCAGGAGTTTCTTTTATATACTTCTGCTACTGGGCTTGGAAGGATATAAAGAGAGAGAAACGTCCTCCGGTGACTGACGATATGATTAACGAAGCCTTTAATCGTATGCTGGATGAGAATGATATCTACATTCTA
>NZ_CACWEU010000258.1:0-3821 GCF_902760015.1 Candidatus Ruminimicrobium bovinum | reverse complement strand
TATCTTGTGTGCGCTGATCCTTTGCGTATTCCCCTTCGTGGCCCAGGCGCAAAAGAATGCTTCCGCCGAGCAGATAGGTATTCGCTTTACCGTGGTGGACAACAATGGTTCGCCGCTGCCTGGCGCCGAAGTCTCCATTGGTGAAGGCCTGGGGCGCTACATCACCGACGCCGATGGCCGCGTGAGCGTGAATTGCGCCATGAGTGACGTGGTCCGTGTAGAAATGCCGGGTTACAAAGGCGTAAGCATTCGTGCCAACGTGCTGGTAGACTCCGATTCCGTGGTGCTTACTCCGGACATTATTTTTGCCGGAGATGCCGACGATATCACGCTCCCGTATACTTCCCTCAAGAAGCGTTACTCGCTGGGTTCAACCATGACCATCAGCGGGGAGGAACTGGCCCGCTATTCGTCGGCCGATATCCGCAACGCCCTCACCGGCGTATTGCCGGGCGTGGAAGTGCGGGAGAACTATGGTCAGGTAGGTGTGAGTCCGCTGGAGCACATTGGCCAGTATGGTGCCGCTACCGCCATCTCCGTAACGGCTCGCGGCCGTCAATTGATGTATGTGGTGGACGATGTCCCTGTGCAGATAAACGAGGTCCCGCTGGATCCCGAACAAATCTTGTCCGTGACCATTATCCGTGACGGCCTGGAAAAGACCATGTACGGTCCTACTGCGGCCGATGGCATTGTGTTTATCCGGACCAAGAACGGCGCCCACAACGACCGTTATCTGAACGTGAGCTTTGAAAAGGGTGTGAACCTGGTGGACCGCATGCCGCGTTTCACCAATGCGGCACAGTATGCTCAGCTGAACAACCTGGCCCGCTATAACAGTGGCCTGAATCCTTTGTATACAGCCGAGGATATCATGGCTTACAAGAAAAAGGACCCGTACGACTATTTCCATCCTGCCGTGGACTTCCGTTCCATGATGCTCCGCAACACCATGAACTATACCAGAGCCGGCGTTTCTTCCGGCGGCGGAAACGACATTGTCAAGTACTACGCCTATCTGGGTTACGTGGGGCAGGACGACATTTACAAGATGGGGCCGAAGTCCGGCTATCACAATGTGAACATCAACGGCAACCTGGAGGTGAAGCTGAATAAATTCATCAGGGCCTCCTTTGGGATTGTGTCCTCTATCAGCATCCGTCAGTCCAACAACTATGGCTACGGTACAGATCCGAACGTGTTTGAGTTGCCGGAGATCCTGGGACATATCACCACCATTCCGCAGCTGGCGTTCCCCGTATACGCCGACAATTCGGAAAAGCTGGAATCTCCCTGGTATGCCGTGAGTACGCAGTATACGCAAAACCCTATTGCCAATATCCTGGAGAATGGTTCCTACACCGAGACCATCCGCAATGCGCTGTTTAACCTGCGCCTGGAGATAGACTTGGATGTGATTACCAAAGGACTCAAGTCCACAACTTATGCGGCTTACGGCTCTACCAACCTGGTTCGGCTGGGTACCTCCGAGGACTATGCCGCCTACCTGATTACAAGCGGCCTGGACGAGGAAGGCAAGACCGTTGTGGTTCCCGTACAGAGTTCCAGTCACTCGGTGAAAGAGAGGGCCAAAAAAACCAACCTGCTGGATTACTATTCCAACCGGTTTTATCTGGTGCAGAAAGTGGATTATGCACGTGTGTTCGGCGAGCACGACCTCAAGTTGTCGGCCGACTACATGATTACCCAGCGCAACCAGAAGTTCATCACTGAGCATCGCCGCGAGATGAACGCGGGTTTTAACGCGACGTATGCGTTCAAGGGCCGGTACCTGGCCCAGGCAGCCCTGAACGGGCACGGAACCTATTCCTTGCTCAAGGCATGGTCGTTCTCTCCGTCCCTGGGACTGGGCTGGATTATCTCTGATGAGCCGTTCATGAAGGGCGCCCGTCAGATAGACTTCCTGAAACTGCGCGTGCAGGGCAGCTGGCTCTCCTATGATTCCCGTACAAGCGCCAATCGCGACGTAGATAACTACACGTGGAATAACGGTGGCCAGAAGTTTGGTCCCTACAGCACCAATCAGTGGTTTGGCAGTACAACCGGCGCCAATGTAGACCGGACTTACCTGTCCATGCTGGGCAATCCGGACTTGCAGCTGGAACGGCGGGCCGAACTCTCCGCCGGTGTGGATGTGACGGCCTTCAGCAAAAGGTTGGATGTGAGTCTCACGGGGTACATACAGCGTCAGAGCGGCATCATTACCCAGATGCAGAACGCTGTCCCGCTCACTGCCGGCATATCTACAGGAAGCTATTACCTGAACTACGACACCAACCTGAACAAAGGTGTGGAACTGAGCGTCAGCTGGAAGGACCGGGTAGGGGATTTTGACTACAAGATTGGAGGCTGGATTGCTTCGCATGCCTCTACCATCCTCAAGACCGATGCCTTGAACTACGCTGAGGACTACCGTTCTCGTGTCGGTAAGTCGGCTACGGCGATCTGGGGTCTGAAGTATCTGGGGCAATTTGCCTCCGACGATGAGACCACTCAGGTGCCCCAGCTTTTTGACGATGCCCTCAAGGCAGGCGACTTCCGCTATCAGGACATGAATGGTGACGGCTATGTGGACAGCTCCGATGCCTGTGTAATTGGTGACAGCGCTCCCAAACTGGTGGGCGCTTTGAACCTGCGACTGGGCTGGAAGGGGATCGACCTGACCGTTTCCGGTACGTTCCGTGCCTTCTATGACGCACAGCTTTCCAATGCCTATTTCTGGAATGGCTGGGGCGACTCCAACTACTCCTATTATACCCTGAAGCACATCAACGACCCTGCCGCACCCCGGCTCACTTATAACAAAGTGAACAATAACTTCCAGATGTCGGGGCGTTGGCTGCAGGATGGCAGTTTCTTCAAGTTCCAGAGCATAGAACTGGGATACGAGATTCCGGTGAAGGCGCTGAAAATAGATCGGGTGGTCCGTGGTTTCCGTGTGTATGCACGCGCCAACAACCTGCTTACCCTGTCCGGCATTCAGGATGTAGACCCCGAGGCTTTGAGTTCCGGTATAACCAACTATCCTCTGATGCGCACCGTGATCGGCGGACTTAAAATCACTTTCTGATGGACGCTGTGAATATGAAAATATGGACAAAGGCGGCCCTTGCCGCAACAACATTATTCGTACTGGGTTCCTGCCGTGGATTTCTGGATCCCTACCCTTCGGCCATCCGTGACGAGGGCTATGTGGTCTCCAGTCCAACCGCCATGCAGGGCCTGCTGGGCGAATGCTATGAGTGGATTTCCACCAATTACAACAATAACGAAGGTGCCTATCTGGATTGCATGACCGACAATGCGGTGCGTACTTCCAAGACAGATGCCATAAGCCGCATGGCTATTGGTGTGAATTCTTCCGACAACAATCCTTTCCAGACTTATTGGACCAGGGATTATCAAGGCATATACAATACCAACCTTTTCCTCAAGGATGGGAACGGCCGAAAGGTACGTTATATGCTGGACGAGCACCTGAACGAGCTGCTTACCAACCTGCTGTGGGGCGAAGCCTATGCGCTGCGCGCCTGGTTCCAGTGGGATCTGTTGCAGAAGTTCGGCGGCGTGGGTACAGACGGGAACCTCCTGGGGTATCCTATCTTGACCGAACCCGTCAAGGATTGGAGTAATGGTTTTGTTCGCGACAGCTACGACGATTGCGTGAAGCAAATCATTGCCGACTGCGACTCGGCTTACAAGTATTTGCCCATCGCCCACCGGGACTTCCTGGTAGAGGATGCCGATGACCTTACGGTGCTGGGCTCCCGCAACTGGGGGCGCATCGACGGCATCTCAAC
>NZ_CACWEU010000257.1:0-3263 GCF_902760015.1 Candidatus Ruminimicrobium bovinum | reverse complement strand
TGTTCGCGCTCTCCGCATCTGTTGCCGGGAATGGGATACAGCTTTCGTGGCCTGCCGTTCCCGATGCGAGACAGTACACTATTTACAGATCGACGACCTCGGATCGCTCTGCCGCCGTGCAAGTCGCAGATCACCGGCCTTCCAAATTGGGCACCACCTTTCTGGACGAGACGGTCGCTCTTGCGCCCGGCACCACTTATTACTATTGGGTGGAAGCTATAGCGCTATGGGAGACGATCGGGTTCTCCAAGTGCTCGATCGTGTATGTGCCATCTGGGGACGAGTCGCCCGATCTGGGCTATGGCTGGTTGGACGGCTGGCCGCAGGCTGTGTTTTTGTCGGCGGAGACGGACAGCCTGCAGGCGGTTTCTTCGTTTGAGATCGGGACGAGCATCTATCTGAACATGGGAATCGAAAATTTCGGAGACGCGCCGATCGCAGCCCCGTTCGTCATCCGCTTTGAGTTGCGGAATAGCTCCGGCGCGCTGGTCGGCTCGCAAAGCGAACAGATGTCTCCCGCCTATGACTGGCAGCACGGAGTCACCTTTACCGATTGCGACCTCGATCTGCTTCAGGGGCTTCCTGTCGGCTCGTATGAATTGCGGGTGCTTCTGGACTTCGCCGAAGACATCGCCGAAGACGACGAGTCCGACAATGAATTCACCTACACGTTTGACATTGCGGCGGCAGGCGAGGTGAAGTACGCAGATCTCCGTTTCTACGGGCCAACCGACGTCTATTCAAGGATATTCTTCAATGGCACCGCCGATAGAGACGGCGCAGTGCACGTTATCGACGTGTCGCAAGCGGCGGGATGCTACATCCATTATGTCTATCTCAATGATGGCGATCTCAACATACGTACACATCACCAGGCCGGCTTCGAGATCAAGGACATTTACGGAAACGTGATCAAGCGTTTTACCGACGAGGGGTCCGCCGAACTGTCGGCGGGATACTTTATACGCGACTGGATGCGGGTTGACCTGTCGGGACTTGCGGAAGGGTGCTACAAGATGACCGTAAGGCTTGACGATAACGATAACATACGAGAGTCGGACGAGACAAACAATTCGGAAACGACGGCCATCACGATCCGGAATCCGGCGAACGCGCCCGCTTTGAACGATGCGCTTGGCGTTGGAAATGTCAGATTCTACACGAACGACGGCAGTCTGGTCTTCGCGGAAACGTGGGAATCGGCTGACGGGGTATCGGCCGTTCAATTGGGACCGTGTGACCATAGTTCTTCCGTGTCGCTCATGTCGGAAACATTCGAGGGGCCGGGCGAGCTGACGTTCTCGTGGCGTGCGTCAAGCGAGAAAAGGTATGATCTTCTTACCTTCCACGTCGACGATACTGCCGTTCTGACCAATTCAGGAACCACGGCTGGATGGACAACTGAGACGGTCAGGATAGGAAGCGGTAGCCATACGGTAAAATGGCGCTATTCCAAGGACAATATAGACGACAGGGGATTTGATTGTGGATGGGTTGATTGCGTGTCGTGGATCCCGGCCGGATCTCAGAAGCCAGGCGCACCTACCTTGCGATCCTTTTCGGGGAACGCAGATGGTATCAGCGTGAAATTAGACATGCCGCTCAACGCAGCCGGCTATAACATCTATCGGGCGACCGCAGCTAATCCGCCCGATCAGCCATGCCATTCATCCTTCGCGAGCGGCACTTCGGTAACCTTCCGCGATGAAACCGTCACGCCTGGCGTTGACTACTACTACTGGATGTCGGCATTTGACGGTGCCGGCGTGGAAAGCGATCTTGTCTATTGCGGCAAGGAATACAGGCGCGTCGTGCTTGATGTCGCCTGTGACGAGTACCGCTTCGATGCCTATGCGTATACAATGTCATGCGAAATTGAGTCTAACGTCTCAGAATGGTCGGCGCAACCATCCCACCCGTGGATCACTGCCAGCAAACTGACAAGCGAACTGTTGGGATTTTCCGTCCTCGCGAACAGCGACACGGAAGACCGCGATGGCTGCATAACCATAATCGCCGGTCTCCAGACGCCGCATCCGGCGACTAATATTGTTCAGATATTTCAGAGCGGGAATCCCGATGGAGGCCATACGTCGCCTCCCGGCCCGCCCGATCCACAGCCGTCAGCCGAGCTGTCCTTCGGCATTGGCGAGGTGTCTCATTTCTCTATCCCGAATGTGGGCGAGGCGACGCTCGTTGGCATCTCCAACGTCACGTGGGAATGCTTCTCCGGCACGGACGACTTTGGCACGCTCGTGTTTTCGGACGAGCGGATCGTCGATGCCGAAAAAAACGCTGGTGCCGCGATGAAGGACGATGACACGTGGTGCTACCCGTTGTCGGACATGAATGCCCTGTTCTGGACGGGCTGGGCGCAGAATTGCATGTCCTATGCCACCGTCGATGCGATGGCGGACTATTTCCGCGCAAATCCTGCGAAGCTTCGCCAATGGACTGTTTCTGCGGGGATGCCCGGCGGAGGGTATCCTGAAGAGGGGGAATACGGGTACGACGGGCTTTTTGATTGGTTCACGGAGACGACAGGCAGCGACCTGGCCCAGCATGTCACGTCGGGCCCGATAGATCGTACGTTTGGGGCGTCGATACGCAGTTTGCTGGACGATGGAAGCCATGTCATTCGTTTGGCCGTCTATTTTTCGCATACGCAGAACCAGAAGTGGAGTTGGTGCAATGCCTACGGGGGCGTCTCCCATGGAGTCTTGTGCGTAGGCTACGTGGCGGACAAGAGCAAGGCGGCAACCGATCCGACGAGCCTGAAGGCCTTGTTCATTGTTGATCCTGACAACGACCAGTCTTCTGGAGCAGGTGGTAGGTACGCGCCCAACGCGATAGCCTACTGTCCAGTTAGATGGGATAGCACGATTGGGGCGTACGTGATAACGGGCATCTGGGGGGAGGAGTCTGAACTGTGTGAACTTTCGGAAACAGATGGGTATCGAGCGCTGGCCAACTTGCAGACAGAAAGCTTTGATGGAACGGTGCTCGGCGAGGCGCTGGACGCGTCCGAGCTCGTCTACAGCGCGGGCGGTGACGCGCCCTGGTTCGCGCAGGCGGAGGTGACGCACGGCACGCCGTCCGCGATCCGGAGCGGGGCGATCGGAACCGGGGGCGGCACGTCGTGGATCGAGACGCAGATCGAAGGGACGGGGCAACTCTCGTTCTGGTACAAGTGCGAGACGTTCCAGGGGATGGACAAGCTCACGGTGACGATCGACGGCGCGGAGGCGGGGACGTATTCCGGG
>NZ_CACWEU010000256.1:0-2169 GCF_902760015.1 Candidatus Ruminimicrobium bovinum | reverse complement strand
TCGTCTCGGTTACTTCGACGATCCTGCGAAGTTGGATCCGATGCTTCTTGCTATCCGTGAGAGGATGACTGCTTATGGCATCAAGCCTAGGCAGATTAAACTCTACTCTACTGGGTCTAAGTACCTTAACCCAGACGAGTATGAGAAGCTTAGGATAACTAGACTTCCCGCCACGATAGTCCAGATACCTAGTGACAACGTGGAAGCAGCCGAATACGTTGGCAAGAAGATCATCGATGTTAACCGCATCAGGACCATCGTAAGCGGAACAACAACAGATGATACACAGGTTGCACTGTCCTCACTTCAGACACACCCTGCCGTACTAGACAGAGCTCTGTACACCCAGGAAGTCGATGCTAATGCAGTCTACAACGGTTCGGGTCGTTACTACG
Source organism: Candidatus Ruminimicrobium bovinum (assembly GCF_902760015.1). NCBI lineage: Bacteria > Pseudomonadati > Elusimicrobiota > Endomicrobiia > Endomicrobiales > Endomicrobiaceae > Candidatus Ruminimicrobium > Candidatus Ruminimicrobium bovinum. The sequence goes on along the minus strand of NZ_CACWEU010000256.1, from coordinate 1,774 downwards.
AGCTTCTTAAGGATGACGTGTTCACCAAGAACGTTAACGATCCTGCCGTTGCGTATCGCAGACTGACAGATTGTCCTGTCGGCGGACGAATCCTTCATCTTGAACAGAAGGAGTTCAGTCAGGCAGATGTGGATGCAGGCTTGCCTGCGTACGAAGCTAGCGACGATGTCTTCATCCGCATAGCTTTCAACGAACCGAGGTCTTTGTCCCTCTATATGCTCGAGACCACTAGAACTGAGCGTGAGGAAGTTGAAGTCGAGACGGTTTCTGAGTATCGTCATCCGACTCCTAAGGAACTGGATGATGGTAATCTTGTTCTCTATCGCAAACTGTCCAACAGATACAAGAAAGTAGAGCATCCAGTTGCTGGTCACGAGTACTACACTCCAGTTTCTCAGACTGGTAACATCGGCACTGGCCGTATCTTCTGTGAGAATTACGCATCGGAGGATGTGCTTAACCTCGTTGGCCGTACATTCAAATACGAGACGGCATCTAGCCAGAGCAAGTCAGTCGCAAGTCTGACAACTGCTGATATCATCAACTTCGCTCAGAACAGTGAAGTGGAAGGTATCGAGATGTTCATCGTCGGTGAGGATGTTTCCAACAGGGATAGAGCTGATAAATACTCGGGTCGTTTCTTCTCTACCAACTTGGAGATAGAGGTCTCAGAAAACGTGACACAGACCGTTCCTGTTGAAATCCTTATTCCTAAAGACCCAGATGATAAACTGGCTGGGCTAACTGGGGATATTGTCGGTCAACCGGGCATAGTCTCCAAGGACACGTATATCCTCAACTCTGATGAACTGGGTAGGAACTACTACATCAGGTATCTGGAAGCTCAGGCTGAGAAGGAAAGACTGTTAGCCAGGAATGCAGCTCTCGAAGACATCATTAAACAACTGACTGGGAGGTCTTAATGAATGCTTATAGTACACCAGGTCTTGTGACTTCTGACCGTACCGTTCAGGAAGGTGGGCATAACGTCGTTTATGACCTCCTCGGTTCCAACCACGAGTTCAAGAAGACTTACATCCTTGACTTCTATGTTGGTGCCGAAAACACTCAGGTCATCTCGTTCCCCTATCCTGCGTTCGCTAGGGCACCTAAAGCTGGTGGAGTAGATCCAGACACATCCGACATAACAGTCGAGGTGCTTAGCATCGTTCGTAACCAGGATAACGACGAAGGTCAGCTAGCTACTACCAACCTTACATTCCGTTCTACGAACCAAGCGTTCGAGGATGCGGATGAAGGCTGGATGATAGAAGAAGTTGACCAGGACGCTATGGCCAAGGCTAACTACCTTTGGAATAGCCCATCTGGAATAGGTGACTGGAAGTTCAACGGAACCATCATCCGTAAGATTCGCGTCAAGGATCAGAGTGCCGACACTCAGACTAAGCTTACGCTCAAGGTGAGCTACCAGGCATTCTACAAGGATCTTATCGACTCGGATCAATTCCGTACGGAGACAGGTCCTCAGTATACTCGTGAGTTCGGACAGTTCATACTTGACAAGCTCGCTGAGCTCGATGTCAAGACGGACGTCAACCTTGAGAACATGTTCGGTAACACCTCCGCTTCGGAGGATATACTGAACGAGGATCTCACGGGCGAAGCTCCTGAGAACAAGGTAGTTGCTGAACTCCACACGATCGACACGACAACTGGCAAGAGCTTGCTGGCTCCTGCTAAGGGGTCGTTCTATCCTGGGGATGCTACTAGGTCCACTGAACTTGAGCTCTTTCTCTACCACATCGAGCAAGGG
>NZ_CACWEU010000255.1:0-3926 GCF_902760015.1 Candidatus Ruminimicrobium bovinum | reverse complement strand
TTCAAGTGAAGCTTGTCTTATAGTCTCTCTCATTGAAAGTATTGTAGCTTCTCCAACTTCATTTGCAGATTCTGTTGCAAGTGAAACCGAGTCGTAGATACCGTTTGCAAAGCACATAGTGATATACTTACCAAGCTGCATGAATACTTTTGAAGGTGAACTAATCTTACCAGTAACCTCTACTCCATGCTTTGCAGCAAGAACCATGTCAGCAGCAGACTTAATAATAAGGTCAGAAGATTTAGCATCAGCCAAACCAAATGCAAATCCCTGTCCACAGTAAATACCACCATTATAGAATTCTTCACGGAATTGACCAATTTCGTTTACTGCGGCTTCCATAGCATCGTGGGTAATATCAGTAACAAACGTCATACGCTCGTTAATACCTTCACCAGCATTATCCATCATATTTTCGCCGTATTCATCGAATCCACTGGAATATAAATCCCATGAGGCGTCGCTTTCATTGAAGAAGTTTTCCATACGCTGATTAAGAGCATTAACGCCATCTTCAGTTGTAAGGTCGAGGTCAGACCACATAGATTCCATTGACTCAATGTTAAATCCGTCACCCATCATATTGTTAATATCAATAAATTGTCCGTTAGAAACCATATCTGTAAGCTCATCAGAACTAAACATTGATGATAGTTTATTTCCAAATACATTCTTTATAGAAGAGAAATCAGCATTTTTAAACGTTCCTCCTATATTATCTACATATTTCTTTACTGTATCAGCAATTCTATCTTCATCAATATCAATGAATTCAGTAGCTACAGCGCTTCCACCGTTTTTAAGATTTTCAAAAGCCTCGAACGCTTTACGTCTTGCTTCGGCATTCTTTTCCAATAAAGCAGCTTGTTCTTCGAGTTCAGCTTGCTTTGACCAGTATTCAGGTGTAAGTACAATATCATCCCAGTCATCTAAACCAAATACTTTTCTGAAAGCGAACTGCGCTTCAGGAGTGAGGTTTTCGATTATCATACCAACAATAGCATTACCCATGTTCTTAAATAATTTCTTACCATTTTCCTGAACCTTCAGCATCACAAGGGCACAGAATCCAAGAAATGCCTTAGAAGCTCTGTCAGCAGCGTTAATAAGTTCTGGTCCTTGATTATTGAATTCATCAGCAACACTGTTTAAAGCCACAATTAACGTTGTAAAGAGGTTTGTAACAAGTTCAGGCACTATGTTTACAAGTCCAGTAGACCAAGCAACGATAGCAGCACTAACACTTTCTAAGAAGAGTGTTGTCAAGTCTGCTACACCGTTTACTATCTCATTACGTACGTTACCTCTATGGTGACCACCGCCGCTATCAGAAGCAATCATTCTAAAGAATTCAACAAGTTTATTAAGTAAATTTGGAAGTTTATCAATTAAGTCAGTAAGAGCTTCCTCAAAAGCCTTAAATCCATAACCGGCAGCTAAGAACGTTGCAGCAACGGAGGCAATTACAGCAGCTATACCGAGTAATATACCCAGTCCAGCTCTTGTCTGGTCAACCTGTCCTACAACCGCACCGATAATTGCTAATACTCCCATTAATACACTTAATACGATTGTGATTTGTTTGAATTGTTTAAGTGATTCAGAGTCTAAACCCTTCATATTCTTCATAGTGTATCCAATAGCTGCAAAGAGTCCTGCAATAGCAGCAACGATACCAGCAACAGCCCAGAACGAGCCGCCACCACCGCTTGTGGAACTAAACGACCTATCCGAATTCGATTGACGTCCTTGTAAGAGATTAACACCTGTGATGTTCTTTGAACTTGCAAAGTTTACAGTCTTATCAAGTAATCCAACTACTACAGTTATACCACTTATAAATATAAGTAGCCATTTAGTAATGCTTTGGAAGTCCTTAATTGCAGATTGACCGACTTCGCCCATCTTATGCATGTCGGCAAGTTCTCTGAGAAGAGGTATAAATCCAGCTCTCATAAGAATAGCAAAAGATATAAATAGTCCAGTTATACCCTTAAATGGATTTGTCTGTAACTGATTGTTATTATTTCCAAATTTATTTATAGCAGTAATTATAGCACCAAATGCAAGTATGGGAACTGTGAGCCATGTCATGACTTTCATTGCCCTTTCAACAGCACTTGTCTTAACGTCTTTTACAGCATCAAGAACTTTTCTGAAAGAACTTATTAACATACTAACAACTATTCCAAGAGATACAAACGTTAATGCTAAGCCACTTAAACCTGTCATCTTAGAATTAAGTTTAGTCATGTAATATGCAAGTAAAGTAAATATTGTTACTAACAATCCTATATTAAGTGTTACTTTAGTCATGACTATCAGGTTATAATTATTTGAATTTACAAGTGAATACATTATAAGTACACTCTTTATAAGTGTTGCTATAACTTGTCCAATGGCAATTAAAGTTAACGCCATTTGAGGAATATTTAAGTTTATTATTCTTGAATTACTATAGGAAGCGGCTTTACTAAACAATGCCTTAAGCACTACTATAAGACCGACAATAAGAGTAACAGTCAGAACTAATCCAGACACTATGTCCATAATTCTTTCTGCGTTATAACCATAATGTTCAAGTCCAGCAAAGACTATCATCATTACAGCTATTGAACCGACTATTTCCACAATAGCATCAGCAAATGTTTTGAATCTTTCAGCGTCAGCTTTCTTACCATATTTCTTTATAGTGAGTCCGATACTCTGGAACATTTTACCGATACTGCTTGTCATGTCGCCAATACCCTTGTTCATCTTTGCAGTTGACCAAAGCCATTTAATTGACATATAGGTAAAGATAATATGTGACATCATTGAAAATATATCATCAATATCTTTTCTATCAATACTCTTAAAGCCTTCTACTAATCCCTTCATAAATTCTGAAGTTTTAGTATAAGCATTTTGGAATATATCTACACCAGCACCGAATATACTTTCAATAGTTTCTTTAAGTTTTGTAAGCCAAGAACCACTAAGAATATCTTCTTTAAAGAATTCTTTTATCTTCTCAAGCCAAGAAGCACCGTCTTCTGAATTCTTGCTGAAGTCTTTTACCTTATCAGATAACTTGCCAAACACTTCTATGGCTTTATCAGCAGCAGTTCCTGCAAAGTCACTAAACTTATTAAATCCATCTATAAGCTTCTCACCAATCCATGTAGCGACTGTCTTTAAAATATCAATAAACTTATCCCAGACTCCAGTTTCTTTGAGTTTAGTATAAATCTTTTCGATACCGTTTACAACAGCCTTAATGGAATTGCCAATAGCTTTAAGAATATCATTTACTAATTTACTATCTCTTGCTTTGTTAATTATTTTAGCAAGTAAATTTATAGCTGTTCCGAGAGCTTTAGCTATACCTATTAATACCTTTGCTCCGACTTTAAATACCGTAAACAAAGCATCAAATATAGGTCTTAACTTCTGAGCTCTTGGTGCTGAAATATAAAGCTTATCAGATAGGTCAGCTATCTTACCAGTAATTGTATTGATACCCTCAAGTATTGAATGGTCTCCAAAAGTACCAGTAAGAGAGTTAAATATAACTTTAAGTAGATTACTACCACTACCAGCAATATTCTTTACAACTCTTATAACGTCGTATAACGAATCAATTATAAGCCAAATTGCAGTTGGTTTGGTTTGTGCCTTAGCGATTGGACCAATAAACCCTTCTGTAGCTTCACCAGCTTGCTCAGCGCTATCTGCGGCTTGCTGCATTACGGCATCCCATGTATAACCGCTGTCTATAAATAAGTCAACAGCAGCCTGCACATGTTCGTACGATTCACCAAGAGCTTCTATATTGCGTACACGGTCTTCACCGTTACCGAGGTCACCAACTTCCCAAATCTGTTTAGCAAGCTCGATTTCTCTTTCAGTAAACTTTACTATTTCCTCGACTTTTTCAGCTGTAT
>NZ_CACWEU010000254.1:0-2237 GCF_902760015.1 Candidatus Ruminimicrobium bovinum | reverse complement strand
AATTTTAGAAAATGATTATAACAACTTTGTTCTTTCATTTCAAGTAATATAGGAGGATTTAGATGAGTAAAGTTGCAAATTTTAAAGTTATGGTAATGCAATGGTCAAAAAAACATAAGAAAGAATTAATTGCATTAGTTTTACTTGCGTGGTTGATACTATTTATTATAAATATGATATTAAAGAATCAGGCGCAAAAAATTGATCCTCCAAGTACATCATATGCACCATACAAATTAATCTATTCACATGATGATGAAGTAGTGCCAGAAGAAACTCAAAAAAATATAGAAAATCTTCTAGATAAATATTTTAATTATTGTAATGAAGGAGAATATGAAGAAGCCTATAAATTAATAACTTCAGAATGTAAAAAAAAGTTATATCCTTCTTTTGCAGAATTTAAAGGATATGTAGATTATGTATTTCAGGGAAAAAAGAAAATATATAATATACAAAGTTTGTCGTCTGTAGGTAATAAATATATATATAATGTTAGAATATTAGATGATATATTAGCAAATGGAACAACAGATGGGTACTATTATTATGAGGAAAAGTTTATTCTTATAGAAGATAATGGAGAAATGAAATTATCAATAGGAGAATATGTAGGTGATGAAAAATTAAATATTCGAGCTGAAGACGACAATATGATTTTTGAAATACAATCAAAATCAGTTGATTATGAAACAGAAACATATACAATAAAAATAACTAATAAAACTGATAAATACATTGTAATTTCAGACAATACGCAAAATAATGAAATTATATTAGATCTTGGTGAACAAACAAGAAGACCAGCTGATATGGAATATCTGTCTATATATGTTAAACCAAATTCAATGACAGTACAAGAAATAAAGTTTAATAAATTTTATGATAATGGGCTAAAGGCTAATAGATTAATACTTGGAAATGTGCGAATATTGAATAGCTATGACTCTAAGACAGGAACAACACAGGCAGATTTGGATAGTGCGATTAAGATATATGGTTATGAAATAAAAATAGATTAATAAAAAGTGTTAAGCTGTAGTAATACAGTTTAACACTTTTTATAGAATTAGCCGTGAAAAATCACCTGAACTGTAACAAAGAGTGACCCATACAGTTTTAATCTATTATTACCTCTTGTTTTTTCTAAAAAAAATGATATATTGAAAAAGAATATTATCAAATGGAGGTAAAAAATGAGTAAGGGAAGAAGATATGATGGCGAACCAAAGTTAAACATGAAGAAAGTGTTTGCAGTATTCGCAACTATATTGATAATAATACTATTTATAATAGGAATTAATCTAATATTAAAAGCAGATAAAAATAAAGTTGTTAGTAAAAATATAGAACTAAATTATTATACAATATTTTCAAATGGAAATTGGGGAGTAATTAATTCAAACGGAGATGTTGTAATTGAACCTATGTATCCTGAAATGATTATTATTCCTAATAAATCAAAAGCCGTTTTTGTTTGTAATTACGAAGTAGATTATAATGAAGGTAATTATAAAACAAAGGTTGTAAATGAAAAAAATGAAGAAATTTTTACAGGATATGAAAAAAAATCTGTAATACTTAATTATGATGAAAACAATAATATATGGTATGATGGTAATGCAATAATCGCTGAGAAACAAGGAAAATTCGGATTATTAAATCTTGATGGTAAAGAAATATTACCATGTGAATATGAAAGCATTACACCATTAAAAGGTATAAAAAATAGTATGCTTGTAAAAAATAATGGAAAATTTGGTATAGTAAATTCAGATGGAACAATTATAGTACCAGTTGAATATGTGTCAGTTTCAGCATTAACAACAGAATATAAAAATGGATTTTTAGTAAAAAATGCTGAAAATAGATTTGGAATAATAAGATCAGATGGTCAAGTTGCTTTGGAGTGTAAGTACGATGAAATAAAAAATATTGAAGATAACACAAATTATATTGTAAAAGAAAATGGAAAATGGAAAGTTACAACAACAGATGGAACAATATTCTTAGAGGGTAAAGTGGATAATGCCGTTGCAATGAACTATGGTAATGTTATAATAAAAGAAAATGGAAAATATGGTATAATCGACTTGACTGAAAACATAGCAGTTCCAACGGTATATGAAAATTTAACTTACATGTTTGAAGATAAATATGTTGCCAAAAAAGATGGAAAATTCGGAATAATTAATTCAAAAAATGAAACAATAGTTGAATTTAAATATACAGATATT
>NZ_CACWEU010000253.1:0-3714 GCF_902760015.1 Candidatus Ruminimicrobium bovinum | reverse complement strand
TCCAGGCCACAAGTACGCCCATGAATATTACAATGTCAGTACAACCGATAAGGAAGCTGTATTAGCACTGGCCAAAGAGCTGAAAGTTGATGGCGTAGTAGCATACGCCTCAGACCCTGCTGCACCTACTGCTGCATACGTTAGTGAAAAACTGGGCCTGCCAACGAGTCCATATAAGTCTGTGGAGATATTGAGTAAGAAACATCTTTTCCGTCAATATCTTACTGAGCATGGCTTTAACGTTCCCAAGGCAAAGAGTTACACCACCTATGAAGAGGCAGAAAAAGACATAGACTCTTTTCATTTGCCTATGATGGTAAAGCCTGTTGATTCTTCGGGTAGCAAAGGAATTAATAAGATGACTGACAAGTCACAGTTGAAAGCCTTTATGGAGGATGCATTGTCATATTCTCGTGATAAAATATTCCTGATTGAAGAGTTCATCGTGAAGAAAGGTCCTCAGATTTCAGGCGATGCATTCTCTGTAGATGGAAAATTGGTATTCCACTGTTTTGGCAATGAATTCTATAGTACAAAGGTTGATAAAGATTTTGCTCCCTTAGGTGAATGCTGGCCAACAGTAATGCCACAGGAAGTCATTGATACTTTAGTAGCAGATTTACAGCGGCTTATTACTTCTCTTGGTATGAAGAGCAATGCCTACAACGTAGAAGCTATTTATGGAGAAGATGGTAAAGTATATATTCTTGAATTAGGCGCTCGTAGCGGTGGTAGCCTCATTCCACAGATAACTGCTTTAGCAACAGGTGTCGACATGGTACCATACGTTATAAAGGCAGCTCTTGGCGAAGATTGTTCCGACTTAAAGATGGCTCCTGTCAAGGGATATTGGTCAAACTATATGGCTCACGCTAATGAAACAGGCAAGTACGCAGGTATTGAGTATGATGAAACTTTCAAGCAGAACAACCTTGTAGATTTCGTGACGGACATCAAGGAAGGAGATCCTGTTCACAAGTATCGTGACGCTCAGGACTGCGTAGGCGAACTATTGCTGAAATATGATAGTGCTGAGCAGATGAATGATATCATTGAGAATATGGATAAGTACATCGCCATAAAGGTGAAATAACGATGACATTCCAAATAGAGGGACTAAAATTAGAGGAACTATGTGCTTTTCTCCGCTTGCAGGCAGAGGACACCTTTCCAGACTTGAAAAACGAAGAACGTCTTATAATGCTCGCAGAGAAATGGTCGAGCAATGCCGAATGTTCTACTTGTAGAAATAATGAGGGACAATTGATTGGTATGATTGCATTCTATGCCAATCATCAGGGGGCTGATTTTGCTTATATCCCCCATGTGTATGTATCGCCAATGTATAGACGTAAGGGGATATTTTCAAACATGCTTGAAATCGTTGTAAGACGCATAAAGGAGAAAGGATTCCATGAAATACGATTAGAAGTAGATAGGCAGAACAAACGTGCCCAGCACAGTTATCAATGCAACGGATTTGATATAATGCCTTCTTACAATTCTGACCTTCACTCATTCTTCATGAGTAAAATAGTATAAACACAATGACAAAAGCAAAGAATTCAAACCTTGAACATTACGGCAAATGAAATGAACCCAAGTAGGATTTTTATATTTGGATTACGCTAGGTCAATAGCATTGTTTCTTGTTGTATTTGCTCATCTGTATTCTGTAGATTCAGACGTAAAGCTATACATCTACGCTTTCCACATGCCGTTCTTTTTTTTAATAAGTGGAATGTTGCATAGAGATATGGATTATGTTGCTTTGCTAAAGAAGATGATAAAGCGTATGCTAATCCCATTTACATTTTTCCTCTTTATCGGTTATCTTTATTGTGCTTTATCCTCCAAGTCTTTGGCACTTGGAGCCATTTGTGGTAGTGTGGCTGGGATTGTAATGGGCAAAGATATAACAGCAAATGATATACTATGGTTCTTTATTGCGTTGTTTTGGGTTCGCTTGATGGGCAATTGGTTCTTGCGCCAAACTAAAACCGCAATCCCAGTATTGGTGATGTTATCTTGTATGGCATACGGTTTTCATATAAACAATCTCTATATTGGCACGTCACTGATGGCGCTCCCTTTCTACCTTATTGGTTATTACGCAAGAATTGTTATCCCCAAAATAGCTAAGCCTAAATGGAGTGTTCTGTTAACGATTATATTTCTCAGTATGTCTGTATTTATTTCCAACTATAATGGGAAAGTATCTATGATGGGATGTTCATTTGGTACTTCTTCTGTCATTCCATTAAGATACCTCTTGTTTTATGTAAATGGCATAATAGGAAGCATAGCAATTATAGCCCTGGTGGGGGGGATAAAAATGAATCTATTATGGCTGTTGAAACCATCAAAATGCGCTGTCAGCATCGTGGTTTTACAATTTATCCCTATTATGATTTGGTATAGAAGTGTTGGATTCAATCAGAATTACTTCATCTCATGTGCTTATTCGGTGTTAATAATATCAGGATGTATTTTGTTTCATTGTTATGTTGAAAGACATGCGAATTGGCTATTAGGAGGTAAATAGAAAATAAGAAAAATATGACAGAATGTGAAAGAATTATTGAGCAAGGGATTCTTCCAAAATCTTTTTTTGAAGAGGAAGAACGATGCGAGTTTAGGGTGACATCCGAAAGAAAGAAGATTTGGGCTATTGAGATTGATTTGTATCTAAAATTCGCGGAGGTCTGTCAAAAATACGGTTTTCGTTATTATGCTTTATTTGGAACCATACTTGGGGCTGTAAGACATAGTGGAATGATACCATGGGACGATGATATGGATGTTTGTATGCCTAGAGAGGACTACGAGCGTTTTTGCACAGTTGCTGTTTCTGAGTTTAAAACTCCATATTTTTTACAGACTCCATATACTGATAAGAACTATTATTATTCTTTCGCTAAAATCAGGAATATGAATACAACATGTATGCCTGTTTCCATGAGTAAAGCAGGTTTCTGTCATGGAATCTTTCTTGATGTATTCCCTCTTGACTTTTGTAATCCTGACACTTATTCGGATGACAGGAAAGAGATATACCAATGCATAATGAAATGTAGTTCTTTTATGAAAAGAAATAATGATAATCTTGATGTAGAGCAACGAAAAAAAATACAACAGTTTAGCACCACTAGACCACTTGAAGAATATGAAGCAATCCAGCGGATAGCGACTAATTTTAGGTATAAAAATTCAAGATATCTCGGGGTACCAGTTAATACAATTTTGAGACAGAATCAGCTTATTTGGAAAACAACTGATTTTTCTGGATACATTGACCTGCCTTTTGAGAATATCTTAGTAAGAATTCCTCTGGGGTATCATAACATTCTTCAAACAACGTATGGGAACTATACGGAGTTCCCCCCCAGGAATCAGCGAGGTGGATGGCATTCAGGTGTAGTGTGGAATCCAGATGTTCCATATTGTGTTTTTTTAAAAAACTGGAAATGATCAAAAATACAACAATATGAAAGCATTGATCCTAAACAGCGGATTAGGTTCACGCATGGGTGTTATCACTAACGAGCATCCCAAGTGCATGACTGCGATTTCGTACAGGAACACCATCCTGAGTCGCCAACTTAGAATATTGGCGAGCTTCGGAATCGATGAAGTAGTAATGACCACAGGCTACTACGACAAAGTCCTGGTGGACTACTGCAACGCCCTTCACCTCCCGTTGAAGTACACCTT
>NZ_CACWEU010000252.1:0-6995 GCF_902760015.1 Candidatus Ruminimicrobium bovinum | reverse complement strand
TGACGTGTCGTTGAAGTCTGGAGCATTCGTGATGGTTGCTTTTCTCGGAATGTTCGTCAGCGTTACAGTAAATCCATTGTAGGATGAACTGAATCTGTCGTGAGAGATCTTCGCATCTACATAAATGCTCTTTTTACCGTCAGAATCATGAGAAATCGTGAGATATTTGTCAAAAAGGACTGTATCACTCTCATATTCTATCTTCTGTGACGGACCAATGCTCTGCGAGTAGCTTGTACCGTTTACTGTGCAGTAACAGGTACCGGATCCGTATGTCGTATAACCGGTATTCGTTCTCCAGGCTATTACCCAGACATGGATATACGACGTATTATTCGTTATGTCCGTAGAGATCTCGTCTACATGGATATCGTACTTGATATACTGGTTAGATGTAGAGAAATACGGGCTTGTTGCCATTTTTGTTTTCCTCCTTATACCACGCTTACCAAGCCGATGCCGTCATTGACAAGGTTGTTGTTGGAATCGTAGACCTCAATAGGTACGAATCTCAGCTTGTTACAAAGTGTTATCTCTTCTTCTATTACGGACTTTTTCTGATGGAACTCGTCTTCATTTACCCAGAACAGTCTGTTATTCTGTGCATCATATCCGGCAAAGCCGTCTGTCGTATTTACTACGATGTAGAAACCGTCCACGCCGAACATCCGCAGGCCGTTGTTATCCAGCTGCGCGATCAGTGAGTTCGCTTCGTCATAGACCTGAAGCGTTCCGTTCTGGTTCAGGTTAGAGCCAAGCTGCAGGATGCCGCCCTTGATAAGGTCTGCCGAGAGTGTTCCTGTCGTGATGAAATCTGCCACGATCTCGCCCTGTGAGGTGATCGCGATCTCGAAGCTCGCGGGATCATATCCCTGATTCGAGTACCCGAGGCCGTTCTGGTTCCATCTCCAGACACGCGTCGCAGTCTGTATATCATCAGTGTCCATGATGAGCAGTTCATCCGGTTGTCCGTCGCCGTTTGAGTCGTGAAGGATGACATATCCTCCGAGATTGCCCGTTATGAGCTCGGTGGCGTTCCTGATGGCTGCTTCCATAACAGATGCAGTGACTTTATTAACCGCCAGTCCCCAGTCAGAGTTCTCAAAGTTTTCACCTTCAGCCTTGGCTGTGTGGCAGTAATAAAGGTTATCCTGATCCGTCCAGAGATCACCGACGTCATACGGCGGAATAGGTGTTGATATAAAGACACGTCGTTTGTGGTCAGCTGTGTCCTGCGCTGCCTGTGCAGCTGCAAGAGCTTCAGCGATGCCCGTGTCCTGGATAAGAGTCCAAGTCCACGCATCATCCTCGTATGTCCATCTGTAACAGAACTGTGTCGTGTTATCAAAGAACAGGTCGCCTGCGTGTTTTTCTTTCTCTTCGTCTGTAGTCCATTCGCTCGCAGGCTCGTTGTCGAGTGCAGGAGCGTAGTCGTAATACCAGGTCGTGATATTTCCGTCGATCTGGTTCTGCAGATCTTCAATATCTTCGTCCAGAGTTTCCTTGACAGCATCAGTGTAGGCCTTTGCTTCCTTGTAGCTCTGTGTGATCTCTTTCTTGATCTCAGCCTGTCCGTTTGAGAGAACGTCAGACAGTCCGGACTTTGCATCTCCGAACTCTGTCTCAATGTAGCGCTCCTCGATGCAGTCCCACTTGGTTCTGATACACTTGGCGCTCACTGTGATGCCGTATGCTTCATAGTAGATATTTACCATGTCACAGAGATCCACGCGGTCTTTCAGCTGTCCGATCTGTGCGAAGTCCAGCGTGATGTTATTTGTAGGTACCGTCAGCTCGTTGTTGCTGATATACGTCGTGGTGATAGAATCAAGGTCTGCAACTGATGGAGCTTCCTGGAACTCACTTGAGCAATCGAGGAGCTTCTTAACAGGAGCATCAAGCGTAAGACCTGTAGAGATCTCGGTACCCAGAACAACAGTGTCGTCGTTCCCTTTATAGTATGCCTGGACAGATGTTGCGAGGTTCTCTGAAGAGAGTTCCTGTGACAGCTGCATGAGGTTCTTTCCATACCTGATAGTCGTTCTCGGTGTGGTAACGCCTCTGTGCAGCTTCAGCTCTATGTTGAAGTTGTCAAAGTGATATTCTCCGGTACCGTAAACATCAAGAATGGAACCTTCTTTCCCGGCAAGCCATGACCTGACTGAAGACGGTTCAGTGATCTTGAAGTTTCCTGCGTTGCTCTTATCAGTAGTGAATGTATATCCGGGAGCGGATGCCTGCAGGAGCTGCATAGCCAGTATGATGTTTGCTGCAGTACCGGAAGTGATAGACAGGTCATTCAATCCGTAAGAGATATGACGTGCTTTTACGGTGAACTGTCCTGCAAGTGTCTTTCCCACCTTATAGATCCTGAACAGCTGAGGATCGTCAGTGAAATTCGGTTTGACCTTCAGCAGACGTCTTGTTGCTATCTCGGAGGCGTGGATTCCGTTTGCCGGATATACCATCTCGAGTTCATATATACCGTTGCGCGTTTCCTCAACTGTGCAGCTGATCGGAGCCAATACGCCCAGACCATAGTCTGAAGGGACCGTGCCGGGTACTATTGACGCGTAAAGGATGGGATATGCCATGTTATTTTCCTCTTAAAGTGTATAGAATCTCGGAATGATCTCCACGCTCGTGAAGCCTGATATCGTGATGCTGTTATCACCGGGCAGGAGCTTGGGGAACACTCCGCTTGCCAGAGAGTTTCTGTTTTCTGAAGGCAGGCGGTAAACATCCTGCTGCTCACTGTCTATGTAGACATAGTCGACGAGGTCAGTGATGTTCATTGTCTGCCCCTGAATGGTCAGGGTACCGGAACCGGTACCCATAACCTTAATGAGAGGCATTGCTTCATACGCGGTCGGGTTCAGGAGGGAAGATGTCACGCTTGAAGCTGAACCTCTTGTGATAGTGGTAGGGATCTCACCGTCCTTCAGGAAGAGCTCTGCACGAGCCTTGAACGTGATGTTCGTTCTGGCTGCTTTGAAGGTGCGGAGCTGCTTAACGTCAATTCCGCCCTCGTAATATGCGAGCCTGAAGTGTTCAGGCTGAATGGAGTTCTCAAGTCTGACGTAACCTTCAGGCATTGAGAGCCATGTCAGAACATCCATCCAGCGTTCCGGGAGATCGCGCCTCAACGAGACTGTGTACTTCAGTGAGACGTTCTCCCAGCATCCGCCGTCCTGGATGACCTTTTCGCTTCTTCCGGGAATGGTGAGGACTGTTCTCTTTCTAACGGGTGCCGGAAAGATATCTGCCTGTTCGAGCATCAGACCATGATCTGAAGATGTCTCGCCATTGAATGTGAATAAATCTTTCTTAATCATGCTAATCCAAGCTCCTTACTTTTAAGGCTTTCTGTGATGTATTCCTCGAGTTGCTTTGCCAGCTCCTGAATGTTCATTCCGGGCTGTGCGTAAATATTGAATGTGTTGTTGATGACTGTCTCGCCACGTGAAGCCTCGCGGATCATGTTGTAGAGGTGCTGTTCACCAGTAATAACCTCGGGACCAGCTTCGCCGCCTGCCAGGAGCTGTCCGTTCTGCTCGCCGAAGATCGTAGGACCTCGGAGGATGCGCGCAGCGTTCATGGCCTTCGCATACCACTCAACAGAGAGCTTCGGAATGGATCCCTGCAGGAGGTCTGAAACCTTCCAGCCTGAAGGAGAGATGGCAAAGTGCGGAAGCTTCATCTTCGGCCACTCAAACTTGGCGCCGCTGAAGAAGCCTTTGATGGCTTCAATGATGCTCTTGACCTTATCCTTGGCTGCCTCAACCGGCTTGACGATGGCATCCTTGATGCCGTTCCAGATCTTAGTGACGGTTGTCTTGACTGCTTCAAAGACGGTCGTGACGGCCGTTTTGACGTTGTTGAAGGTCGTTGTGACCTTTTCCTTCACGTTGTTTACGACGGTGCTGATAGCGTCCTTGATGGCGTTCCAGATGGTCTTGCAGTTGTCTCCAAACGTGGTGAAGGCTGTAATGACCAGATTTATGAATCCGACTATGCCGCCGACAATGACCTCAAGGAAAACCTTTATGGCAGGGGTCAAAAATTCAATAAGACCGGTCACGCCGCCTATGATGATCTCAAGGAAGGCAGAGATGAAAGGTTCAAGGAATTTTACAACCTCGGTCACGGCTGTCAGGATGCCTGACAGGAGACTTCCTATCAGAGGAAGAAGCGGCTCAATGGCTTCCAGGATGCTTGAGATCAAGGTTGAAACGACGGGCAACAGCTCGCCCAAGAGTGAGAACAAGGTCTCAAAAATGGGGAAGAATGCCTGGATCAACTGCGAGATTATAGGCAGAAGCTGGATAATTATGCCGAAAACGTCATTTATTATAGGCGTGAGGGCTATCAGGGCATCGGAAATGAACTGCAGGATCGGAGGCAGGATCTGTCCGAGCAGGCTCACCAGCTCAGAAAAAATAGGTGCCAGGGCGTTCATGAGCTCCTGGACCAGATTCATTATCTGAGGGATCCAACCGGAGACGGTCTCGCCGATCTGCTTGATGATGGGTTCAAGGTTCTCTTTCAGCGTTGCGATGGTCTCGGTTATCGAGTTCCGGAAGTCCTCATTCGTGTTCCACAAGTGTGCAAACGCTGCAGCCAATGCAGCGATCACGGCAATTATTATGCCTATCTTGCCTGTCAGACCTCCGAAGATACCTCCGAGACCTTTCTCTCCGAGTATGCCTGCAAGTCCGCCCGCCTTGGATATCAATCCGCCTACTCCGCTCGTGACTTTGCCGAGACCTAAGAGCATAGGACCGATAGCAGCTGCGACGCCTGCGATCTTAAGAATAGTATTCTGCATTTCCGGGCTGAGGCCTTCCCAGCCTTTCCTGAACTTCTCTATCTTGTCAGAGACGGTCTCGACCACTTTAGTAATGGACGGTCCCATCGTCTCAACGAGGTCATAACCTACGAGCTTGAGGTTGTTTAGAGCCTGCTTGAGATTATCTATAGGTGAGATGGTCTCTTCAAATGTTGAATCCAGAGTGCCCGCGAAGTCCTCCATAGAGGTTCCGAGCTCGTCAAATGACAGCCTGCCTTCTGCACATGCTGCAGCGATCGCAGGACCGGCCTTGTTACCGAAGAGCTCTATAGCCTTCTGCATTGCTTCTGTATCAGTTTCTGCAGAAGCCATCTCCTGCTGGAGTTCTGCGATAGCCTCTTCCATCGTCTTGCCGTCCTTGGTGGCGTTGACGAAGGCTTTCTTAAGGCCTGCCATGACTGCAGACGAATCAATACCGCTCTTGTTCAGGTTAGCCAGGAACAGAGCAGCATCGGAAGCGGAATAACCCATCTCCTTAAGTGCTGCAGAGTTGCTCATCATGTCAGAAGCTAACTGGTCTACGGAGACACCGGTGCTCTGAGATGCTGCAGTCAAAGTATCAAGGAATTTTCCCGCGTCGTCTGCAGACAGGCCAAAGGCAGTCATGGCAGACTGTACTTTATCTATTGAAGTCGATACAGATGTACCGTTTACTTGCGCGAATTTAATAAAATCACCGGAGAGCTCCTGCAGCTTATCTCCGGTGACATCAAATCTTGTATTTACTTCGCCGACAGCATCGGCTGCTTCTTCAAACGAAGTGGGAATGGAAGTAGCCAGGTCTTCACAGATGCCCTGCAGCTCCAGAGCTGCTTCGCCTGTGGCGCCTGTCTTCTTGATGATGGTATCATACGCAGCATCAACGTCTTTCCATGCCTTAACGGAAGCAGCTGCACCGGCTACGATTGGAGCAGTGACATACTTGCTCATCGCAGTGCCGGCCTTCTGCATGTTGTCGCCGACCTTAGTGACTGCCTCGCCGAGTTCCTTCATAGCAGCAGAACCGGACTTCAAGGCAGCGTTGACCTCTTTCAAGGAAGCTTCATACTGATTGAGCTTCGTCTGGGCCTTCTTAAGTTCGTCTTCCTTCTTTGCTATTGCTTCCTGGCTCGTGTTCTCGTCTTTCTTCATCTCTTCGAGCTGCTGAGTCAGGATCTGAACCTTACTCGAATAAGCCTCTGTCTGAGATGCGAGATACTTCTGGCTGTCTGTCAGCTTCTGAACAGCTGACGTGTTGGAATCATACTGGCTCTGCGCGAGCTTGAGATCCGTATAAGCAGACTTCGACGCTTGTGAAACGCTCTGCAAGCTCTTCTGGAAATCTACTGCACCTTCTGCAGTAAACTGTATGCCTACTTTCTTGATGTCGTCAGCCATCTTCTTTACCTCTATTCAATAGCAAATTAAAAAGAGCGTCCTTCATGCCCTGGATCAGCATCATGTCGCGTGATAACCAGAGCGTGAAGTCGCAAAAGCCTCCGAGGTCAAGTTTTACTTGGAAGACTCGCCCGGGGTCTTGATATCTCCTAAAGCATTCCCCAAGCTGGGCGTCATTCCACTGAGCAATGACCATGCTTCCGAGAAAAAATCCCTCGTTGTCTCCCTTGTAAGGAAATCTCGAAGGAGTCTGATATATTCCACACCGTCCTGCATGTTGGCGATCTCGTCAGGTTCCACGCCACATGCTGAAGCAAGGATCTTGTTAACATCGTCCTTGCATTTATCTATGTTCTGTACGAGAAAACCGATGGCCTTCATAGCGAAGGAATACTGGTTGATGTTGTACTTATCCAGCGCCCTGCGCTCGCCTTCGGTGTATTCTTTCAAAGTCTTCGGTACCAGCTTTCCGCCATTCATCTTCATAGGCGGCTGATAGCTGAATACCTTCTTGTCATCTTCTGTCATACTGTCGATCAGACCGACAATATCAATCTTCTGCAGGAGGGACACCATAGTCCATACATCCTGCGCGCCCATAACGTTTTTTATTTCCATAATTAGTAACTCCTATAACAAAAATGAAACCCATAGCAAACGGCGGTCCACAATGAACCGCCGCCTGTGATATGGGTGTTACGAGACAAGTGTCAAGTGACGGGAATGAGAGCTTCAACAGCTGCAGCTGTGAGCAGAGGTGCGTCAAAGA
>NZ_CACWEU010000251.1:0-2239 GCF_902760015.1 Candidatus Ruminimicrobium bovinum | reverse complement strand
GTGAAGATAAGACGTACTCTATTGATACCGTACACCGTGCTGACGAAGGTTGGTATCGGGTGGCTGTCGCCAATTCAGGTCAGACGAATATGCCTAACTGCCGTTCGGAGAGTGAACCTTTCCGGCTGAATACGATCTATTGCAACACCGCTACCGATCGCTATATCGATACCGTCGCTTGCGACACCTTGTTGCCGCTTGCTTGGCGAGGTCATACCTGGCCGGAAGTAGGTGCGCTCATTGATACGATTCGGGACATCGACATAGACGATAGTCTGTATGTCCATCTGCGTTTGGACACCGTCACCTGCTGTCCGGAAATCGTGCATATACGGGTCGATTCAGCTGTGTGCGACACCTTGATGCCGTTCCTGTGGTTCTATCAGGACACGATGGTGCTCTTCACCGACATCGGTTCGCACGAGATCGAGTACATCCATCCTAAATGGGAGAAATGTATCGGTGAGATCCATACCCTCACGCTCGATACCTTCCATTGTGAGCGTCTGTACCCGATCATTGTCAATAAATACAACTGGCAGTTACTGCTCGATCATGTATCGCTCAGGCGTTTCTTCCCGGGTTACACACCGCTTCGTTACCAATGGTACTGCGATTCGGTAGCCATCCCGGGTGCAACGATCGATGACTATTCCGAGGATCATGAACTGCACGGTCATTTCCAACTCTATGTGGAACTCGATCAGGGTGAGCATGCGTGGTCGAATGTGATCGATTTGAGTGACACGCCTGCACCGAAACCGGTTCACCAACGTATTTATAATGCGCAAGGTATATTGGTGGGAGAAGAGAAACTTTCACACGGTGTGTATCTGATCGTTTATGAGCAGGGAGACCGTGTTTGGACGGAAAAACGATTTGTTCCATGAGAAAAGTATGCTGCATATGGATCCTTTTGATGCCACTGATGGTGATGGCACAACACGCTTTTGAAGTAGGCGTGCGAGGAGGCGTCGCCGCATGGAGCAGTCAGACGCACTATGTGCGTCCTCTGCCGCATGTGCATGCCGGTTTGGAGATCGGATATGCGTACCATTCACCGCAGGTGATCGGTTTTCGTGCAGCCTTGACGCTGGATCGTCATCAGACTTCGTTCGGAAAAACGAACTACGAAGACAGTTATCAGACCATCGATGTGGACAACCAACTCATGCAGATCGATTACACGATAAGCAGTTTGAAAGAGACGTATGCTTTTTGGTCGGTAGGTGTACCGGTACAACTGTCTTTTACCTGGGAACAATTCAGTTTGGCATTGGGTCCCAAGTTTGTCTTCCCGTTAGCAGCAACGTGGCATGAGACGGTGAATCATGCGGCTTTGTCGGTTTATTATCCGGATTATGACAACCGCGTGTACGAGTCCATCCCCTTAGCGGCTTCGCAGGACTTTCAGATGGCAGAGAAGGGAAAACTGACGATGCCGAAGATACAATATTGGTTAGCGTCGGAATTGACGTACGCTATACCGCTGAACACCTACACGCGAAATCTCAACTCTTTCCTGACCGTAGGTGTGTATGTGGATTACTGTTTTTCCGGTGTGTCGATCGTACCGAATGAGGCGGAGTCCCTGATCATGCTTACGGACACACGGGACGGCATACCTTTGCAGCGAATCCTGTCACCGGTATTGAGTTCATCACGACAAAAAGAGGCACTCGTTTCGCATGCGACACTCCTGGATGTAGGAATTAAGATCGCTTATACGATCTCTCCATACAACCCGTTTAGTCGCAGGGCACAGAAGTGTCATTGTAATAAATAATAAGGAATTTATGTCAACGATTTGTGCAATATCCACCCCTTACGGTGCAGGCGGCATAGCAGTGGTCCGTGTTTCCGGCGAACAGGCGATACCCATCGTCGATCGTATTTTTTCGGGGCGAAAACAATTAGCGGAAGTTACACCCAATACCATTCATTTTGGTCGGATTCAACGTGCAGACGAGACGCTGGATGAAGTGCTTTGCTCCGTGTTTAAAGCACCGCATTCGTTCACGGGTGAGGACACGGTGGAAATCGCGTGTCACGGTAGTCTGTTTATTCAACAAGAACTACTGCGCTGGTTGATCGATGCCGGATGTAAGGCTGCAGAACCGGGTGAGTTCACGAGACGAGCGTTCTTGAATGGCAAGATGGATCTGACGCAAGCCGAGGCTGTCGCAGACCTGATCGCCGCGCAGAGTAAGGCGGAGAAAGACTTGGCGTTAAGTCAGTT
>NZ_CACWEU010000250.1:0-5495 GCF_902760015.1 Candidatus Ruminimicrobium bovinum | reverse complement strand
CCTTATTGCATCTAAGGATATTCTTATTCAGGTCCTGGATCAACGGGCCGGGCGGGGCAAAAAATATAGACGGGTCTTACCCATTTGTAAAAATTGAGAACCGCCCGGCTCCATTGTCCTTTAGTTTAACTTTCAATATCGGCATAAATTTACTATTTTTGTTGCACAAACCTTGGAACAGAAAACTACGCTGCAAATCTAAGGTTTGTAGAAACAGTCGAGCTATGTCAGATATAGATAAAATACAGTTGTTCGAGAATCAGAAAGTCCGGACGATATGGATAGAGAGCGAAGAGAAATGGTATTTCTCTATCAAAGATGTAGTTTTGGTACTCGCCGATGCGAAGGATCCCAAAGATTACCTTTCCAAGATGCGGCGCCGCGAACCGGAACTAGCAAAAGGGTGGGGACAAATTGTCCACCCCCTTATCGTTCACACTCCTGGAGGCCCTCAGAAAGAGAATTTTGCCAATCTGGAAGGAATGTTCCGCATCATCCAGTCCATACCCTCCAAGAAAGCCGAGCCATTCAAGCGCTGGCTCGCGCAGGTGGGCGCTGAGAGGATTCACCAGATGCAGGACCCGGAGCTGGGCATCCAGCAGTCCCTCCAGGATTACAAGAGGCTGGGTTATTCTGACAACTGGATTAACCAACGCCTCAAGAGTATCGAGATTCGCAAAGACTTAACCGACCAGTGGAAAGCTCACGGTGTAGAAGAAGGAGTGGGTTACGCTACTCTTACAGATATTGTCTACTATACTTGGGCTGGCCTTACCGCCCGCGAATACAAACACCTAAAAGGCCTCAAGCAAGAGAACCTCCGGGACAATATGACCAATGAAGAGTTGGTGATGAATATGCTGGCCGAACTTACCACCAGCAATATCACCAAGGAAGAACACCCGGAAACCATGTCCGAGCACGCCCGGGTAGCCGCACGCGGCGGATCCGTCGCCAAAGTTGCCAAGGAAGCCTTTGAAAAGCAGACAGGCAAAAAAGTCGTCAGTCCGCTCAGCATGAAACGCTACATTGCATCACAGCAGCCGGAATTAGAGTTTGGAGCGGATGAGGATGCGGACAATGACGGACAAAAGGAATAACTAGCTGATTCTTTAATCTGTATCAATATGGCATCCAACATTGACCAGAACAAACTGAAAGTCGCAATTGACTGGATTAACAAACTTGCTAACGGGATGAATCCATTTGATGATAGAGTTCTTCCTGATAGCGACATCGTGAATAACGTTCACATTTCTCGCTGTCTATTCTATGTATCCAGCCTGCTTGAAGGTGTTGGGAAGAAGAAGGGCTCCCAGCAGAAGCAGTATGAATTGGAATTCCAGCTCACTCCGGAGATTGCGTCAAAGGTCTATATTGCCGAGAGGACAGGAATTGCTATGTTCGTCAAGGAGATCAATAAGGAGATTCCGGATAATATGCAGCCTCTGGCCGCATCAAAGGTCACCCAGTGGCTGGTATCGGTAGGATACCTGATAGAGCAGCAAAGCAGCGACGGCCGCAAATACAAGGCTCCGACAGAACTCGGAACATCCATTGGAATGACATCCGCATGGAGAGATGGCTCACAGGGGCAGTACCTTGCTATATCCTATGACGCCAACGCGCAGCACTTTATCCTTGAGAATCTCTTTAAGCTATAGCTCGATTTCTCCGCACTTCAGCATATTCTCGTAATAGGTCAAGTTGATTCTGCGGTTGCATCCACTCTTGTCTTCCTTATAATTCGTACAGCCAAGGAACGGCTGATAGTCTTTCTTTCGGACAATCAGGTAGCCATCCTTGCAGCAGTCGCACTTGAGGATAGGAAGGATGCCGCCGGAGAGGTCGTTGGTCATGAAATCACAGATTTCCGGCTCATTGGTACATATCCAGAGGCGTAGACCGAGGTCTTTCTTATGCTTGTACTGGAGCGGATAGCCACAAATCGGGCAGCGCTTAATCATAGAGATGTCGGGAGAATCGGTCTTGGAGATGTCCAGTTCTCCGTTCACGCAGACCTTGTCGTATTCCTGGACCAGTTCTGCCACGAAGCGTGACGGGCGCTGCTGAGGCACTGCTATGTAGACTCTATTCTTGGTGCGGGTCATCGCCACATAGAACAGGCGGCGCTCTTCGGCATACTCAATGGTGCGGTCCTCGCGGATGACCAGTTTCATCACAGGATCGTCTTCAATCTTGGACGGGAAGCCATAGACGGCGTTCACTGCGTTGATGATGATGACGTTGTCGTAGCCCAGACCTTTGGAACGGTGGGCTGTGAGGAATGTCAGTTTG
This sequence comes from Candidatus Ruminimicrobium bovinum, assembly GCF_902760015.1. Lineage (NCBI taxonomy): Bacteria > Pseudomonadati > Elusimicrobiota > Endomicrobiia > Endomicrobiales > Endomicrobiaceae > Candidatus Ruminimicrobium > Candidatus Ruminimicrobium bovinum. Next base: position 3,197 of record NZ_CACWEU010000250.1, on the reverse strand, counting down.
GCTTTGGGATATGCCTTCGATTTGACATCGCCGGTGCTCTCGAAATAGGTAAACAGGCCACTGCGACTGAGGTTGAAAGCATCGAATCCATATCGGCCGATAAGGAGAATGGACGAGTTGGCTGGTTTCCCTTCCTTGGCGTTTGCTTCCATTATCTGGCCGATACAACGCTCGACAGCCTGTGCCTGCAGGAAGAACTTGCCGCCCTTCCCTTCGAGGTCTTTCTTGTCGCCATCCTCGGAATAAGACTCAATGATGATGGGGAAATCGATATGCTTGGGGCTGATGAGCGATTTCTTTATCTGCGACGAGTTCTTCTGGATGAAACTACCGGCGATGTCGATAACCTCCTGCGAGTTGCGGTACGTCTTGGTTATCTTCAACTCTTCCCCGTAGCCCATTATCTCGGCAAAGTGAGTGAAGAGGGTGATGTCTGAGCCGGCATAGGCATAAATGGACTGCCAGTCATCGCCCACGGCGATAATCTTAGCATCGCAAATCTGGGACAACGCCCGGGCAAGGTCAAATCGCTGCCGGGAGATGTCCTGGTATTCGTCGATGATGATGTATTTGAAGTTCAGTTTCTCGCCCATATCCTGCTGCTCCTGCAGAATCTTGGCGGAATCGTTTATCATATCCTCGAAGTCCACAGCGCCACGCTCCTTCAACTTCTTGGAGTACTCCAGGTAGCATTGGTGGCAAACATCCAGGAAGAGTTTTGTGCGGACGTTATCGGTCATCCGGTGCATTTCGCGGAACTTGTCCGTGTCGTAGCCGTTGGTCTTGAAGTTCTGGATGAAGGTGCAGAGGAGGCGGACCAGTTTGAGGATGTATTTATTCTCCTCGGTGGATACGATCTTCTGATAGACTTCCTGTTCGGAGCGAGGTTCCAGGGTGATACCAGCCGCAATTAGTTGTTCTTTCAGATGCTCAAGCAGCGGGCGTCCATCCTTGTACTGGGAGAAGGTATAGATGAGTTCCGTGCCGTGGTCGCGGTGGAACTGGACCTTGTCATTGACCTCCTTCTTATAGCGTTCCAGTTCGGCTTTGGTATAGCGGTTATGGGTACCGTCTTCCGTGATGCCAAAATGCTCGATGTAGATGGTCCTGTCGCCCTGCTTGATGGTGAAGTCAGGGGTGTAGGGCTTGTAAGACTTCCGGAAACTATAGGGATATATCTTCTCGTACTCGTAATCAACCTTATTGAGGTACAGGAAGTTTGCAATCTGAACTTCCTGAGCAGAGCGCAGTGACTCGTAATTGATGGTGATTGATTTGCCGGTACGCTTGTTTGTGATGGTCTCCACGTACTCGTTCATATTGGAGCGCATCGTAGAGAAGTCAGCCTTGGAGATGTAATTGAAGAAGGCATTGAGGTCGTCACCTTCGTACGGCGCATCGAAATAACTACCGAAGAAGAGGATGAGTTTATTCACCATCTCCGGCTCCCGTAGGACATCGTTCTTCAGGTAGTTATTGATGACATCGAACATGAAACCGCTGTCAACGACATTCTTTTTGTCGGCATCCTGTTTCCGGAGAATGGCGTAGCCGGTCTTGTGGAAGGTGGTGACTGGGCAGTTTATCTTCAGGGCCTTGTTAATCTTGTCGCGGAGTTCGCCCACAGCCTTGTTGGTGAACGAGATGACGAGTATCTGTTCTGGTACGACGTGCTTGCATTCCACAAGGTATTTCACCTTGGCGGCCACAGTGGTGGTCTTTCCTGCACCTGCGCCGGCCACGACCAGCATATAATCTTCGTCTGTGAGAACCACCTTGCGCTGCTCTTCGTCCAGGGAGATGGCGGGATCGACTTTGGAAAGTACGGTGTCCAGGTAATGCTTCTCCGAGACGAGGTGGCGCTGCAGGTATGTCTGATTGTGCTGCTGGATATTGGTGGAGCCATCCTTCAGGTCGGCAAGGTCGGCGTAATTGCGGAGGAAGGCTTCGATGGACGCTGAGTCAATCCCATTAGCCTGGCAGTAGTAGCTGGTGGTCTTGGCCGTCTTCATATTGGCGAAGAAGGTGTTGACTTCGGCATAATCGTTAATTAATCGGCGATAGTCACTCCTGGCCAGGTACTTATCTTCAAGCAAAAGGCTGTTGAGTCGCTGGGTGAACTGCATAAGGGACGCATACTCCGGCGTGGGCGCATCTGGTACCACTAAGGCTGGCTCCTGCTTTTGCGGAGTCTCCTGTGGCTTTTTGCGCTTATCTGAGAATATGCGGTTGAAGAAGGACATGGCTGTGGAACCATCAAAATGGCATTGCTATCGTATTTGTTCAGTGTAAATACAAAGTTAACAAATTCCATTGGATTATATGCACAATACACGTATATTTGCGGTAACTCCCATGCGGTGGAGTTTTGATAGGGATTTTGTTTTCCCACGGGCGGAATTCTTGTTTGGTGAGTCGTCGCAGGATGGCCTTTTACGGCCTTTTAATGCCCCTCAGACTTACCGCAAAATTTACCGCAATTTGCGAAAACCAGCCTCCTAGTGCTGTGAGAAACGACTATTCGGTTTTTGGAACGAGGAAGAGTATTGATTTTATAATATATTATAAATCAATAAATTACAAAACTGTCGAGGTTGATTCCTTGGCAGTTTTTGGTTATTCACCCATTTTGGGACTATCCCTGGAATAAGAGGAATTGTTGGGGCTTTTTATTATATTTGTAGAAATCCTTGGAAATGAAAAAGTTCATTATTCAATATTGGTGGACACTCATCGCTTTCATGGCGTTTGTCATGATCATTATGCTTGTCCTTTTTATGACCGCCCCGCCTACCGTATTTGAAACCATTGTCGGTATCCTGTTATTATTGACGTTAATCGCACTGCTCGCCTCATGGGTCATCTTACTGATAAATAAGCAATGGCTGAAGTGTTTTCTCTCGTTTGTATTATCTTTGGTGACGATTGTCGTCCTCGGAGGGATGCTTGCCTTTTCAGCAATGTGGGGACCCGGCTATGATGACTTTGGTAAAAAACATAAAATACCTGATGGCCTGGAATACAGTATTCCATTAGAGAGCTCTGCTCTATCTGTTGCAATAGACAGTTTGGATATAAACACATATCTTCAAATCTGGGATGGTGGTCAGGGAGGAATCTATGATTATGACTTTTATTATGGCTCCATACCTGCCGGAGAAGTGTTTCTTCGATGCTTTGAGATTACAGAGAATATT
>NZ_CACWEU010000249.1:0-8289 GCF_902760015.1 Candidatus Ruminimicrobium bovinum | reverse complement strand
GATACTGACTTCGTAGAAGCAGTTACCGATGTAAACTGGGACAAAGAAATTGCTCAGCCAAATGGTAAAGCTCTTATTGAAGGTCTTACTCAGGATGTTATTGAATCCGACCTTGGTCTTGCTAACACAGCATTCGTTGGTGCTGGTTGGGGCCCTCTTACAAAGGCTAATGGTTTCTTGCGTTCTATTTCTACCGAATCCCGTTATGGTTTCGTTGACCCAATGATTGATTCTATCATGGCTTCTTGTGGTCAGGCTTTCACACCAGTTGATGCCGAACCTCTCTATGCTAAGGGTGAATTGACCAAGATGGGTGGAACCGAATATCGTATGCAGCAATTCTTACCATCCTTTGAAATTTCTGCTGATTTGGCTAATGAATTGGCTTCCGCTACAGTATCTACCTATACACAGGGTGCTACAGCTGACACTATCGTATTGAGTGGTGTAACTGAAGATATCCCAGTTGGTACACCATTGTTCATTAAAGATGTTTATGCTACTAACCTTGTTGGTAATAAGACCTCTAGTCTTAAAGCTTTCATCGTAATTGAACAGGTTGAAGCCGGTACTGTTAAGGTTCGTCCAGTTGATTTCGCTGGTCAGGGAACTAAAGAAGCTATCTTCAAAGATGGTACTAATGTAACAGCTGCTGGTTTGGCATCCAAGAAACTCGTTGACTCTATTAAAGAAGGTGTATATTACACTGGTGTAATTCGTCTTGATGGTGTTATGGAATTTGATACCTTGAAGAAACAAGATTGGTCTAATGCCGACTTGACATCTAGCGGTATTGAAGGAATCAATGTTCACTGTGCTCGCGCAGTTAATGTTGAAGCCGGTACTAACAAGACCAGATGGGCCGTAGCCGCTATTGCAGGTGTAATTGAACCTCGTGGTGTTGCTTACGTCTGCATTAAAGACGAAGTTCCAAACAAGGTTGTTCTCTAATAGATTGACCGAATAAACAAACAAATAAGAGGGCCAAAGGGGCCCTCTTTCTTGTTATATTTGAACTTTAGGTTTATCAAATAGTTCTTTATATTTCTCTATATTACCTTCAAGCCATCGTTTATTTAAATACTCATATTGATATTCTATAATTTCATCATAATGAGCATCACATTGTTTCATAGCATATTCTATTTGTTTAGCTGTGGCTCTAACTGGAATCTTCTGTAATTCGTGAGCATAGTGATATGGACTATTATCAAAGTCACTAACCAAACATACTCTACCTACAGCACATGATTCAAGATATTTCAAATCACTCTTACAACAGTTAAAGAAATTATCTGCTAATGGTGCTATAATATACTTACATTGATATGCTATATTATAGAAGTAATGAGCATAACTCATCATATCTACCCAATTATAAACTCGTCTAGGTTTAATAAACCAAGGACAAATACCCATAATATCTACATCTTTATCTTTCAAGAATTTATCCCATTCTGCTGTGAAATCACCATACATGTGATTTGGATTACTGAAATGGGTTGGTGAACCAGCATATAATATTGTATTTGTTTGTGGTTTGGCTAGTCTTGGGAAATTCCATTTAAATCTTGGTAACATATTTGGGATAACTCTAATCTTATGAGCATCCACATACTGTGATAATGAATCTTTCAATGATTCAGTAGTACATGTAACAATATCTGCTAATTCATTTAAATGTTCTTTCATTGAAGTTCTATTCTCTTGCCAAGGTACATTTGTGAAGTTATACTTTGGTAATTCATCCCAAACATTATCATCATAGTCTACAACAAATTTAATATCTTTCCCTTTAGATTTAATTTCGTTCTTGATATTCAATAATGCTTCAAAGTTCTTCTCACCAGCTACTCGTTGTGTGAAATAGTAATCTTGATTATGATAATGAAACTTACCTGGTGGACAGATAGTGATATTATAATCTTGATACAATAAATCTGCTACATTTGTGATACGATAATAACCACATGCGGATTTATCCATTGGAACTGCATCTATATTAATATTACTCATTTATTCTTCCTTATTGTTATTTGATACTTTGTGTGTGCTAAATTCATAAAGATAATCATCAAGTTCTTCATTACAATGTTTCATAATTTCTTGTTGTTTAAGATAGTTCTGTTTCTTACTTTCATAATAATGGATAAATGAAACATAACAACATCTATATGCGAAACTGTATATTGAACTACCTCTATCTTTCTCAAATTTGGGTAATGCTTGTAATAGTTCTAATACCCCTTGTTCAAATAGTTCAGCTCTTTCTATCATAGGTTTATTCTTAAATTTAGGATTCTCTTGTACAATGTAGATTATTGTATAAACATACATCGCATATCTATCATCTTCTTCTGTTGTTAATCTTTGGTTATCTTTGACCTTTAAGACTAAATCTGTGAAATCTTCTAAATCTAAATCATAATACTTCACATAATCTGGTGAATTATGGTCGGCATGGCAGTTTCTCTTTCGTCCAGGGTCTTTCCATTTGGGCATGAAATACATCTTAATTTCCTTATGTTTGGGGTTGAACTTTCTATTATTTATACTAATTATTAAACATACAAATAATTATCATACGGCTATGCCTTGGAGGAAGGATTAATATGGTAAACGATAATGATATTGTGCAGTGGGCATATCTATTAGACCCTGCATTCCAAATAGTTAATACTGCGGGTAAACCATTAACAGAAGGTTATATTGAAGTTTATTATCAGGGAACCCGTGACAAGTATTATTGTGCTAATGACTTTGATGGCACATTACTTCCATTTCAAATTCCATTAGATAGTTTGGGTTCCAATATTGTATTGGCTAGCCCAGATAATGCTTACGATATCTACATTTATAATAAATTCGGTTCTCTTATCATGTCCCGTTATAATGTTAAACCTGGACATGGTGCTGGTGGTTCTGGTGGATTAACTACTATTACTATTACATCTAGTGATGGTACTGTACAAATTGATAGAACCGGTAATACTTACGATTTATCTATTCAAGATACTATTGATAGAATTGATGAGCTTGAAGAAGCTATTGCTTCAGTATCTGGTGTTACAGAATACTCAGTAGCTACTGGTTATGGTGATGGTGGTACATTCGTATTAACAGATAAAGATACCAAAGATATTACATATCTTAATGATATGAGTGGTTGGAGATTACAACCAGGTAAAGTTTATCAGTTAAACTTTAATACCAAATTTACATTAGATGACCAATATAATAATCTTGTAGAAGGTAAACTTTATCTTGATGGAGATATGAGTTTCTCACAAGATTGGTCTTTCACATTAGATGACTCATTTGACCATATTCATCATATTAATGGTTCTACTATTATTGTAGTACCAGATTCATTACAATATTATGATTTAGCATTGAAATACACTTTCAATAGTATTGTTAATTGTGCAGTAGATTTAGAGAATATTTCTATTGTAGATATTACAAGTATAGTTAAAGACCCTAGTGCTGGTGAATATACTGCTGGTGATGGTATTAACATTACTAACCAAATTATCTCAGTTGACATGGATTACATCAATGAACAAATTAACATTGATGAGAAATTAAGTTCTGCTGTTAATATTGCTAATGATTATACAGATAATTCTATAAATGAAGTTATCTCTACAATAAACAATGTAAGTGGTGATATCATTAACTATGTTGATAATTCTATTGGTGATGTTGTAGATGTTATAGCATCTGCTACTGCTACATTAGAACAAGAAATACAAGATATTCCACCACAAGTTCAATCCGACTGGGAACAAGATGACTCTACACAAGTAGATTATATTAAGAATAAACCAGATGAAATTGAATTAATTGCTGGACAGAATATTGGTTTATTTGAAGGTAATGGTACATTAACCATTAGTGCTTCTGCCACAGATTTATCAGATTATGCTACACATAGTGAAATATATTCTGCTACTACTTCCGCTATTAATAGTGCTAATTCATACACTGATAATGCTATCTCTAATATAGACTTTAGCGATTATTCTACTCATAATGAAGTTTATAGTGCTACATCTACTGCTATTGCTTCAGCTAATAGTTATACAGATACTGCTATTGCTAATATTGATTTAACACCAGCTGTTGAAATAGTTTCACCTAATAATACAATTTCTGTATCTTCTGTAACAGATAGTGTTAATAATACAAAGACATTCTATATTGATACAAATAGTCCAGATACAAATTATTGGATTGGTGAAGCTAACTTATCTTTGAGTGACCAAAGTTCTCAAGGACAAGTTGGTTATTATAAAGATGTATTTGATTATACTACTAAATTAAATGGTAATCTTGATGCTACCAAGTTAAAGAAAGGTTTATATCTATTAACTGCTAATGTAATGATTGTTGCTGATGAAGTTAACAATGATTTGGCAGAAATTCAAATACAGAGTAATAGTACATCTGCTATTTCATTCACTAGTTCTGTATTCCAACACGATTGTTCTGTTGCTGATACACTTGGTGAACCAATGGATGAAAGCCATCAGATTGCTACTATTGTTAGAGTTGTTTATGATGATACCCCAATGAGTTTAATTGCTCGTATGGATGACCCAACAACTGTTTCTAATGAACTTCATTTGTGGTTCAGTGATATTGGTTTGTATGAACTTAATGGAACATCTATTGGTGGTGGTTCTTCACCAAGTGCTAGTGGTTCTTATGATGCTGGATGGGGTATTGTAATAAATGGAAATGTAATTTCTGTTAATCCAAATATTATACCAGATATTAGTAATTTAGCTTCAACTACCTATGTTGATAATAGAATTGCTTCTGCTGTTAATATTATTGAAAGTGAAATTCCTGATGTATCAGATATGGCAACTCAAACTTGGGTTAATAGTCAAGGTTTCTTAACAGAAATTCCTAGTTATTATGCTACTGACACAGAAGTTAATAATGCTATCGCAACTGCTATTAACTCTATTCCTGCACAAGTCAATGCAGATTGGAATAGTACAAGTGGTAAGAGTGAAATCTTAAATAAACCAGATTTAAGTGTATATTCTACTCATGCTGAAGTATATAATGCTACTGTAACAGCTATCAATGTAGCCACTGCTAATATTCCATCTCATGTTCAATCTGATTGGACAGAAGATGATAGTACAGATCCTTCTTATATACAGAATAAACCCGAGACAATAGATGTTGATGTTTGCCCAATTATTGCTGGTAATGGTATTAGTATTACTGCTAGTGGAGATAGTGCTGTTCTTTCATGCACCGTCACAGGATCAGGTGGTGAGAGTTATTCAGCTGGTAATGGAATTGATATTACTAACAATACTATTTCTATTGATAATACAGTCGCTCTAAAGAGTGATATTCCTGATGTTACTGAATTTGTAACATCTACTGAAGTAAGTGCTATTGTTGGTTCTGTATCTTCTATTATTGAGAATGATATTCCTGATACTAGCGATATGGCTACAAAGACTTGGGTTACTTCACAAGGATATTTAACAGAAGTTCCAAGCAATTATGCTACCGATACAGAAGTTGCTAATGCTATTGCTACTGCCGTTAGTGCTATTCCTTCTCAAGTTCAAAGTGATTGGGATGAAGATGATACTACTGATCCATCTTATATACAGAATAAACCTGAAGAAATAAATCTTGTTGCTGGTACTAATATTTCTATTACTGCTAGTGGTGATAATCTTGTTATTTCTAGTACTGCTTCTAGTGTTGAACCAATAGAATATACTGCAGGAAATGGTATTGATATTACTAATAATACAATCTCTATTGATAATACTGTTGCTTTGAAATCCGAAATACCAGATGTATCTTCTTTCGTAACATCTAATGAAGTTAGTGCTATTGTTGGTGCAGCTACTGCTGAATTACCAACATTTGAACAAGTTCAATCAGATTGGACTGAAGACGATACTACTGAACCTTCATATATTCAGAATAAACCTGAAACTGTAGACATAGATGTATGCCCAATTATCGCAGGTGCTAATATCACTATTACCGCTAGTGGTGATTCAGCAGTTATTAGTTCTACAGGTGGTGGTGGTTCTACATATACAGCCGGTACTGGTATTGACATCACTAACGATGTAATCAGTGTAGATAATACTATCGCTACAAAGACTTGGGTAGGACAACAAGGTTATTTGACATCTGTTCCTTCTCAATATATTACTGAAACAGAATTAGCAAGTGAACTTACAGATTATGCTCTAAAGACAGACATTCCTGACCCAGTAAGTGGTGCTAGTGGTGTTAAAGTTGAAGATAGTGTTGTATCATTAGATAATCCAGTTGGTTTGTGTGCTGGTGATAATATTACTATTACTGTGAGTGGTGATAGTGCTATCATTAGTGGTCAAGCCGGTGGCGGTAGTACTTATACTGAAGGTACTGGAATTGATATTACTAATGATGTAATTTCTATTGACGATTCAGTTGTTGCTACAAAGACTTGGGTTGGTAATCAGGGCTATCTAACTACTGTACCATCTACTTATGCTACTGATGCAGAAGTTTCTAGTGCTATTGCTACCGCTATTGCTAATGTTGATACTGTATCTATTGATGTTTGCCCAATATTAGCAGGTGAGAATGTAACTATTACAGCTAGTGGAGATAGTGCAGTAATTGATGCTACTATTGATACTTCTACATTTGCTACAAAGACAGAAGTTCAAACTGTTAGTGCTGCAATACCAGATACTAGTGATATGGCAACAAAGACATGGGTAGGTAACCAAGGATATCTAACTTCTATTCCTTCTACTTACGCAACAGATACTGAGGTTTCAAATGCCATAGCTTCTGCTACAACTGGTATGGTTACATATAGTGGTAATACAGCTATTAACCATATTCAACTTGTATCTACATTACCTGCTTCACCAGATGCTAATACACTTTATCTAATTCCTGAGGCTTAATATGAGTTTCAAATTAGGAAATACAAATATTAGTGAACTCTATGTGGGAAATTCCAAGATAGCACAAGCCTATCTTGGTTCTTCCCTTGTATTCTCTTCTGCTCCTGCATTTGATGGTTATGTAGTCAAAGTAATGTGGCACGATGGTCATTCTTCACAAGTTTCTGCTCAAGGTTTCAAATTCAATGGAACTACTGTTTCTTCTTCTATTGTGAAGAAAGGTTATCTATATACTCAAGATGGAGGACTTCAAGTTCTTACGGCAAGTGATATAGAATCAGCTTGTGGTGAACACGACCAATTCATTATGTGGGGTAAGGGTTGTGAGTTCTGGTTTGAGAATAATGCTAACTTAACTCAATTTATGTGGCACTGTTTCCAATATTTCCAACCTGATGGAACTTGGAATGTAACTATTAATAGATATACAGGTGATACTATTGAAAGTACACCAATCTACAGCAATACAGCAAGTCCTGCACAAGATGCTTGGTTAACCTTTACTGTATAATGGGAGTAATTTATGAATATTAGACCTTTAATTGTTGTAAGAAGTATTGTACCACCTGAACCACCAGGACCTGTTATTGAATGGGATGTTTGGGATAGAACAACATACGATGATTCTAGCTGGGAAGAAACCTTAACCAAAGATGGTACTGTTGGTACTGTTACAATTTCTAAAGCATCTCAATTCATTAACTTTGGTGCTAATGTTGATACATTCTATGGTGATAATAGTTTATCTACATTAAATGTAGAATTAACAAAGCACTTTAGATTTAATGATACTTCTTCATTAACGGATGCTACTACTGTATATTCTACATTAACAAATGGTGTTAAATCACGAACTACTGGAGATGGATTTATGTTAATTGGTAGTGGAAGAACTATTAACATAAATGGTAATGGGCATGTAATACAAGGTTTATATTGTTATAGTACAAATTCACAGAATGGTGGTTCTTTCTTAAGATTTACTGGTGGTACATTTAGTTTAAATAATCTTACATTTGATAGATGTTTATTTAGAAGTAATGCTCAAGCATCTTCTGCTTTCTCTATGATTAATAGTGGTGCTAAATTTGTATCTAGTTATCTTAACTTTAATAAATGTGCTGTTGCTAGTGAGTCTACTTCTCAATATCAATGTATTATGTTTGGTTTCTTAAATAGTAATGCAAGTACAACTTATGAACATATTAATACTTCATTCTATGGTTGTGGATTTAAAGGTTCTAGAAGTTGGTCTGATTATTCTTGTGGTGATGGTGGTATTTCTAACTGGAGTTCATCACCAACATTCTATTCTAAATGGAATAATAGT
>NZ_CACWEU010000248.1:0-5295 GCF_902760015.1 Candidatus Ruminimicrobium bovinum | reverse complement strand
TTTCATTGTCTTGTATTTTATTTTTTGTGTAATAATCATTTTTTATATATAATTTATTTGTTCTTTCGTCTTTTTCAACTTCAATTTGATTCTTTTTTTCGATTTCAAGATAATCTTGTAGTTTTACAAGTTTTTTTATTCTTTTAAACATATTTGATAATTTGTTTTTTACAAATTCAATTACTGTAGGTCTGAGGTTGGTGTTGCTTTCTTCCTTATATTTATCTACTATATCTTTTTGTATTTTTTGCATTATACCACTTCTACTACAATCCATTTTTAAAGTATCTAAATCTTTATTTATTTTATTATGTTCTTTAACTTCAATTTCTATTTGATTTTGACAAAGCGATTGCAATTCTTCGTTAAATAAAGTCAAGTTATTGAAATTCTCTTCATAGTTTACTGCATAAAAACTTGTAATTTGAAATTCTTCTGTAAACACTTTAAAAGAAGCTCCTGTATCTTTATTCATTATGAAGTCTCCAGCATTACAAATGCTTTTTATTTTTGCTTTTAATTTATTGTTTCTATCAATATATTTTGCATTAGGATTATTCTTACCTATGTGTTTTTCGGAAAGAGCTTTATTTTGCTTTTCAGACCAATATGACCAGTCTATATTTAATGTATCTTTTAAAATCAATTCTTTACATTTGTATATAAAATTTTGACTTTTAAATAATGGATCTTTGTCGGAAAAGTATCGAGTAGTTCCTTTTTGAAGAATAGTGCCTTTTTTTACTGTTTTAACAGCATTTTCTTTCTTACATTTATGACCTGTATCATCATAGTAATATGTCCTAGAAGCTCTTTTTTCTTTAGTTATTTCTGGAACTTCTAATTTTTGCCTTTCGCTAAATATTAAGTGACAATGTCTATTAATAACATTATTTTTGTTGTTTTGATGAATTGCACAAGCACATTCAACTCCAAATTTAGTTTTGAATATATTGCAAAGTTCTTCTGCTATAATTGGAGAGTTTTGTGGTATGCCAATTATTAACTCTCTAGCTTCGCAACATTTACCTCCTGCTTTGGTTTCTTTGTGCCTTATTCTATTTTCCTTTGCAAGTAGCAACCAAAAATCTTCATCTGCAGTATTAAAATAATCTACAATATTTTCTTGTTTATCTTTATCTGTTATATAGTTTAATCTTCCTTTTACATTAGTTAATTTTCTACTATCTAAATATCCGCTCATTTTATATCACATTCCTTTCGTGTTAGCCTTGTATTATACAATACCATACTTTGCTACTTTTGTAAAGTAGCGAAAAATCACCCATAGAACATTTTATTTCATAAAATATTCTATGGATTTTTCGTTTAGGGTGTACCCTAAAAACCCAATTCAACATACTTATAATAATAACTATGTTGAACAATAACTATTCTAAAGAATAGTTATTGCAGGGGCTATACTCGCCCCTACAATAGACTTTCGTCTTTTTACCCTAGTGTTACCATATAAATAATATAATTAAAATTATATTATTTATATGGTTTTGCCTTATTTTAACCGTTTGTTTATACTTGTATATTATCATTTGTATAACAAGCCTAAACATTGACAAATAAGATTATGTTGTGGTATAGTGATAAAAAAATAATACAATAGAGGTGGTTATGTGGAAGAAAAACAATATAGTGTAAAAGATTTATGTAGCATTTTTAATATAAATCCTAATACTTTTCCGAGTATTGCTAAAAGGTTAGAGATAAATACAGAGGAATATTGCAAAGTAGAAATAAACGAATTTAAAGCTCCAAAGAAATATTATAACGAATTAGCATATAAAAAGGTTGAAGAATATTCATTAAGCAAAGAAAAGAAGAATGCTGCAAAGGAAAAAGAAATTTCAAAGTATTTACAAAAGTTAGAAGATAAAGATAAGATCATAGATGAATTGAGAAAGCAATTAGAATTTAGTCAGAAAATGCTTGTAGCTGAAAAAGGAGAGAAGCAACAGTTACAAAATCAAATGTATTTACTTGCTGAAGATAATAAAAAAATTAGTCAGTTAGAAAGTGAAAACAGTTTACTATCGAAATCAAATGAAGAGTTTATTCACGAAAACCACAAACTTGAAGGAGAAAAGTATCAATTAGAGCAAGAAAAAGAAAAATTAGAAGAAGAAATAAGCAAGATGAAGAATAGGAACTTTTGGGCGAGACTTTTTAATAAATAGAATAAATAGAAAAAATTTGACATATAATAAAAAATGTATTATAATACAAATACAGATAGTTGGAGTGCATAGCCAGACATCTGTCGCTAGGTATGTGGATAGAGACACATATCTTTTTTTATGCAAAAAAACAGGGAGAATAGAGTCTCCCTGAACTAAATAAATTAGTTTTTACCATTGTTGTCTTTGTATTTTTGTAACTCTTTTTGAAGTTCTTCAATTTTTTGTAGTAACAAAAATACTAATGCATAGCCATTCATGCTGTCACCCCCTTTCTTAAAGGGATATGCTTCATTGCTGAAGCTTGTAAAAGTATATACTAAAATTAGTGATTTGTCTATAATATTGGTAGTGTATTCTTGCTAAAATAAAAAATGAGACGGTTTTTAAGTGATATATGAATAATTTTATATTTAAAAATTTATTAAGCTAAAATGCTCTTTTTTGTGCGAATAGGAAGATAGTAAAAAATAAAATAAAAAAATGTCAAAACAAATCATTGACTTTTTTTTATTTTTAATATATTATTTTTTCAATTGAATACGAGATAAAAAAATAAACCTTTCGACTGGTACTCGAAAGGCAAATATTCTGAAGGTATACTCTTCAAAACCTACCTTCGATATAATTAGTTTAATGCAAAATAAAAAAAAAGTCAAGAAAGAAGTTAAAAAAACTTTACAGAACTTTAAAAAATTTAAAGAGAACTAAAAAGAAGATAAGAGAATTTTTGCCAAGAGGGTACTTGAAAGAGTACTCTCTTGTTTTTTTGTTTTAATTCAATTTAACTGAATAATAAAGTATAAGTAATATGCTTGTGCAGGTGGAAAAATGCAAAGTAATTGACACCTAAAGAAATAAGATTACAAGGGTGTGGACGAGCCCATGCAGAGAGTCGCCTCGCGTTATTTGTGTTTTAGTAGCATAAATTGTGCGTCAGCAGGATCTCATACAAATCGAAAACCTGCAATATAAAAAGAATTTGGGGGGGATAGTTAAAGAGGATTTACAACTTATGACATGGATTAACTTGTGTTGTCTGCAAAGACTATGTTGTATCAAATTGAAATATTTGAACTTTACTAACATTGAACGACCGAGCGAACGACGGTATTGTTTAATTAAAAGCAAAGTAATTTTTGAGTCTATGGGATTACTTTGCTTTTTTCACTCTCTTACTCACTCTGGTATTGTTATTTTAGTTGAATAAAGTTGAATAGAAAATATATAAAATAGTAATAGAACTTTGCTAATAAGCTTTATTTTGTGCAAAGTGAGATGTATGTTAAAGTTTGTTATAAGTTAGATAGTTGTAAGAGTAAAAGAAAAAATTGATTTTTTTTACTAAAAGTATTAAACTAAAAGCATTAAACAATGAATAAAAGTTAAACAACTAAAAATTATATTTTGGTTTATCTGAAGGAGTGAAAGAAAATGTTTTTAATAAAGCAAGTTGCAGAAGATTTAGGAATATCAACACAGGCTATTTATAAGCAAAAAACAGAGTTATTGGAAAAAGGTTATATGATAAAAAATTCTGCAGATGATTATGAATTAACTAATGCAGGTTATGAGTATTTGAAAGAAAAGAGAGTAAACAAGATTAAACGAAAATCTAAAAGGTTGAATAGTGATAATAGTAAAAGTAGTGAAAAATCAATTATTAGTGATACAATATGGTTGAATGAAAAGTTGACTGTTATGTATGAAGAAAGAATAAATGAATTGCAGAAACAAGTAGATTATTTTAAGGGATTATATGAAAACGAGAAAGAAGAACGAAAATCAATAAATGATAAATATCAAAATTTTTTAATATCATTATCTGAAGATAAATAATACCAGAGCATATCGTAATAAACCCAAAACACACTAAATAAGGCGGTTTACTTGACTTTAGGAGATAAACTCAATATAATGATATTGCCAAAGAGAGGATAAAGAGCAACGCTGGGGAGCGACTCTGAACGGCTCAATGGTCGAAGGAATTAATCATAAAAAAAGTGGACATATCCACTTTTTTTATGATTAATTCCTTCGACACATTACGAATATGAATATTAACTTAATCTTGAGAAAATTCATTTGAAATGATTGTGTTTTTTTCTTCTACAAGTCTTACCATTTCGTTTGATAATCCGAAATAAGCGTTTCTATAATAAATGAAATAGTAAGATGTTATAAATAATAAAAATAAAAGTACTATAATTATAACCAAGAAAATTTTATTTAATTTATTCATAAGTTCACCTCCTCGTATCTTGCGAGACATTTTTATATAATGTATTTTATCAAAATATAAATTTTTTTTCAATAGACACAAAAGAGACCAAATTTTAGTTAAAACTAAAATTTGGCCATTTCACAAATACGCACCTTTACAATTAATTAGTTCTTAGTGTTGTTAATATTTAATTACGATGGATAAGCGTATGCTGTACCACTCGCGTAGGCTACTCTGATTTGGATTTTGTAAACATCAGAGCCACACCAAAATTCTCTTGTTCCATATCCCGGACAAGCTTTTGTTTCACTCCAAACAACATTACCGTTTTTTCCTAACATACGGATATCTGCTCTTAAGATTCCTAATCCATCAGTTCCTGTACTACTATTAAATACAGTGACATTTCTGTTGAATCCAGTAGTAGATTCTGCTAATGTTGTCCATGTTGTTGATGTTACAATTGTACCTTTATAAGTATCAGCTGCATAAATTTTACTTGCTGTTCCCATGATGGCAACAAACATAAAAGCAACTGCCAAAAGGATTTTAGTTGTTTTATTTATAGTTTTTGTCATATACATACTCCTTTTCTCTATATACAGGTAAAGGGTGCGTATTGTGAAATTATCAAAAGATAAAATAAAAAATTTTCTTTATTTCATCTTTTGATTTTATGTGCATTTTTTTATGCTAAATAATTATATGATGTTTTGGTAATTATGTCAATATGTTAAGCTTGTTTAAGAGTTTAATCTTCCAAAAAAACATAACATTAAATTTCAAGTTCAATTTCATTGTCTTGTATTTTATTTTTTGTGTAATAATCATTTTTTATATATAATTTATTTGTTCTTTCGTCTTTTTCAACTTCAATTT